>CAZSON010000001.1:0-25607 GCA_964608375.1 uncultured Desulfobacter sp.
ATAACCCATTAGCCGTTTCAGGTGTTTAACCGCTTTCGGCAACACCGTCCCGATCTCATCATAAAACCTCAGGTCAGCCCGCTGATCAAAAGGGGTTTCACCCTGGTTGATTATGACCAGTTTAGCACCGGCCCGAAGCGCTTCTTTCGGCATATCGGCAGCGGGTGTCACGACGAGGCTGGAGCCGACTACAATGAAAAGATCGCTTTTCCGTGAATGCTCAAAAGAGAGCCGAACATCTTTCTGAGGCAATGATTGACCGAAATCGACAACACTGGAAATAAAACCTCCTCCACAAGGGCATGATGATAGACTTGTATTTTTATCAAACGTTCTTTCACAGCGTTTGCATCTCAGTTTTGTCATATTTCCGTGCAGTTCAGCCAATCTTGTAGAGTTGATTCCTGATTTTAAATGCAGATTATCCACATTTTGCGATATCAGAAATTTCAACTTCCCCAATTTTTGTAGTTCAACAATACTCAGGTGCCCGGAATTAGGTTCGACAGCATCCCAGGAAGCAAGTGTTGTTCGCGGCGGTAGTCCCTTATCCCGCCTGGTCCACACACCGTCAGGTCCTCTAAAGTCAGGGAGTCCGGACTCTGTGCTGATACCTGCTCCGGTGAAAACGACCGGATACTGGGAGTCATATATCCAGCTGGCCAGGGTTTGAATTTTCGCATCTAAAGGTTCTGACATTTTAATATTTCAATTGTTATATCGGCCTAATTATGATGATACAGAATCAATCCGGTTTCGTCGGGTTTCTTCAGCAGTTCTTTATGCTAGCGTGCCGGATATTTCAACCGTTGTTTTGTGTGCGGCGAGCTTTGTAACGCTTTTTTTGATGCTTCTGTAAAAGAAGCGGATGGATTTTGATTGTCTGAGGTAAGTAAATCGTCATTTGGAACCCTTATCAGCTCAAATTGAGAAACCTTAGTTAGTCACACTTGACAATACGACCGGTATCCGGTATCTGTCCAATCATCGACTGTTGCAGCATGATTGCTGCCTGAATTCGTTTAGATACGCCTATCCGACAAAACGCGATTCTTATCAACCAATTAACAGTGGAGGCTTGCCTTGGAGCATATTCGCTATATCGAAAAAACCCACGAATACTACCGAAATCTGGGCTACGAGAAGACATACAACTACGCTCACAACGAGGATATTCCCTTCACACCGTTAAAGAAGCCGCTATCGGAATCCCGGGTGACGCTCGTGACCACCGCTTCCTTTGTGTTGTTGGACGAGGCAGGCAAGTCGCTGGAACAGCCGCGGATGATCGGCACAAATGAACTGGAGGTGTTCACTGCGCCCAGTGACTGGCCCGCAGATCGCATTCTTTCCACCAGTGAGGATCATGACCGCTACCAGACCGACATGAAGGATGTCCAAGCCTTTTTTCCCACCACGCAGATGAAGGAGTTTCTCAGAGAGGGGACGTTCGGCAGCCTGAGCAAGAACTACTACCGCACCCCGCCCAACTACAGCCATCGCAAGACCACGGAAGTGGACGGGCCGGAAATCCTGCGGCGATGTCGGGAGGATAATGTCGATGTGGCTTTGCTGACGCCTGTCTGACCTGTTTGTCACCAGACCGTGAGTCTGGTTGCACGCGTTCTGGAAGCCGGAGGCATCTCTACGGTAACATACACCAATGCTCGGGACATCGCTGCCAGCGCCGGCAACCCGCGCCAGATTTTCCTCAACTATCCCCTTGGTAACCCGGCGGGGCGGCCTCATGACGCGGATAACCAGCGCGATGTACTGCGCGCGGGACTGAAACTATTGGAGGAGGCCGAAAAGCCGGGGATCATTGTCGATCTGCCCTACGTGTGGTCCGAGAGCAGGGCGTGGATGGAAAAATTCATGACCGATGAGCAGCCCTTCACTTCCGAAGCGGCGGAAGCCAGGAGGCAGAAATTGCTGCAAAAAGCCCGGGAACAGAAGACCGAGCAGCTACATTAGCAGTGTGCCGCTGTGCCCTTAGGAGCCTTCCGGTGGAGCGCGCTTAACAGTGGTGCCGGCAACGAAAATACAAGGAAGCAATCATGAGTGATCGGCAAATCACGCTTTATTCACAACCCTTCTGAGGCCCCTGTACAGCACTGGCAGAGGATCTGACCAGCAAAGGGGTGAAATTTACCAAAAAAGATATCATGATCGATGATGAAGCCAGGGACGAGTTGCTCAAACTGGGCGCTCGATCCACACCGACCCTGGTTGTCGATGGCAAGCTGGTGACCGGGTTCGACAAGGTTCGTATCGACGCGTTGCTTAACCTCTGACCGCCGAGTAACTGAGTCAGTGATAAATGCCGCCGTTTCCGATAACACGGCTGCCGATCTGGGTGCCCCGACCAAATCAGCCCGTCGGCAACTGAGACTGTTCGAAGCAAAATCTTCATCAAACATACATCTTGATCTCGAAAAATCTTAGATTTCTAATGCGTTTGCCTATGCACTTTGTAGCGGCAGGATTTTGTCATGCTGCATCGGGCGCAGGCTTCCGTCCGCGACCAGGTCGGCATTTCTTTCCCAAAACCGATAATCATGGAGAGAGATTTTTGGGGATTCATCATACCAGAGGCAGTCAGCTTAAGACCTATCTCGTTGATGGGAGCCAATTGTGCCATACGCCACTGTTCGGAGATTGAAAAGCCACGCATCCCAGGACTGATTGGACTGCTGGCAGCATGCCGGCGAGACGCCGCCATGTCCCGTATAAAGTGGTAGGCCTCTACGGCAAGAATGTCTACGGCAGCACTTCCGAAACTATCGAGTAGAAAGGCGCGCATAAGACTTTTCTTAGCTTTACATTCAGCCTTCTCTTTTTCCAGATCCGGGCCAATGGTACAGAAAACCACCGCCAGATCGCTTGCCTGTGCAAGCGCTGAAGGAAGCAAAGCGCCCTCAAATGCCAGAGAATTGCCCACATATAACCGATCACTGCGGATTTCGGTTATGGGGTGCAATTCATAGACAATCGCCGGGGCTAGAAGATATTCAGCCTCATCGCCCGATAGCAGTTCAGCGATGAGGCTTTCCATCTTTGGTCTTAGCTCAGCGTCTTTAGCGATTCCCACATGGCGAAGGATTTCATTTGCATCCAATTTTAAAGGGATATCACGGATAACAGGCATAAGGTCAGTGCTGCTCGCCGCTCCATTCCTTCAACCGTTGAAAAGAGCCTTTGACATTTTCGGGACCTGCAATTTCAAGCGTGGTAGCTCCGTCGAAACCGACGTTCTGCAACGCTTTTACAATGGGCGGAAGATCAATGACACCATCTCCCAAGGTAATTACCGACATCCCACATCCATACACACTTCCCCGCTTTTCCTCCCAATCTGCTTCCATATCTTTCCAATGGACATGTTTGATTCTCTTGCCAAAGGTTTTGATATATTCTATCGGTTCCGCACCACCGAGCCAACTATTGCCTGTGTCAAGGCAGATCCCAACGCTGTCCTCATGCCCAAGTGCATCCAGTAGCTTTCCCATATTTGCTACCGAATCCGTCACAATACCGTGGGTTTCCAGCAACAATTCGACACCCAGCTCTTCTGCCCATAGGATTGGTGTATAGAGCTTTTCCCGGATAGAGAAGATGCGTTCCTCGGGAGCGAGGTTATGACCAAAATCCGATTTCGGCTCACCTTCCGTAGTAATAACATGTTTAATCCCCAGCAGATGCGCCAGACGGATGGCTTTGATAATCTCATTTGTCCCATAAATATCGGGACTTGCCGGATCCAATAGGTTTGCATGTGCACAGAATGCGGTCAAGGTAATCCCAGCGTCTTCTGCCATCGTTTTGATTTTCACCGGGTGGCTGTCAAGACTGACCGAAGCGGCAAATCCAAACTCAACTCCCAATGTAGCGCCATCATGGTTATCCGTAATATCAGCGTGCGTGATACCCATTTCTTGAATGGCCTGAAATTGTCGTTGCATCGGCGTAAACGGTTCCACAAGTGCGAAGCATCCAATAATCATGAGTTTCCTCCTTTTTTAGACTCAATTTTATCCATACACACCATACTCTTTTGTAAAGTCAATCATGGCCTTGAGGTTCTCCGGTTTGGCTTCGTCAAGCATGACGGCAGTATCCATGATGTAGCCTCCATCTTTACCGGCTACATCGATTGCCCATTTGCAGTAGGCTTTGACATCATCGGGCGTACCCGTATACAG
Organism: uncultured Desulfobacter sp.; assembly: GCA_964608375.1. Classification (GTDB taxonomy): domain Bacteria; phylum Desulfobacterota; class Desulfobacteria; order Desulfobacterales; family UBA2156; genus UBA2156. The sequence continues at coordinate 4,203 of CAZSON010000001.1, forward strand.
CATGATGTTGGGTACATTTCCCATGATGCATGCCGTATCACCGAGCACGGCCTTGGCCTTGGCGAGGTCTGTCTGCGCCACATGATATATCACTTTGCCTTTGGGCACATCCGCGAAGCTTTCAAGACGGCTCTCCACATCGGCCTCACAGTAAACCAGAGGGGTGATACCCTTATCAATCAGGGCGAGCATCCCTTTTCGGAGCCATGGCCAGTAGAAGGTCTCAAACTGCTCAGGTGACATGAAACTGCCGGTACCTTTGTGCATCCATATCCAACAGAGCGGCAACTCAGCTTCGGCCGCCCCCGAACCGTACTCGATGAAAATCTTCGTAGCAACTTCCAGTGCTTCCAGCAGCTTGTCGGGGCAGCGGAGAATATCACCGAGAATGCCCCGTGTGCCGCGCAGCGTATCGCCGATGATGTCAAAAGGTGTCCAGTCAAAGGCTGCCCATGCGATCGGAAAACCTTTCTCCTTTATTTCGCCGATATACTGGAAAATCGAACCCCACCACTCATTGATCTGTTCTCCGGCTTCGACAGCAATCCGAAACGATTCCCGCATTTCCGCGGACGCAAACGCACCTAGACCCATCCAGCCGGACCACATCATCCGCCGCATGGTGGGAAAACCGGCAAACGCTTCCAGTCCGGAAAAGGTGCGGGGCACCCATTTGGTGAGCATAAAATCAGAAGGATCCTTTATGAATTCATCATACTCGGCTTCGGCCATGTACTCGCCTTCCACATACTGATATATGACATGATCGTCAAGGCCCTGGCCAGGCCATTTAAGATATTTGAGCCCCAGGGTTTCCATCGGTTTGGCCGGATAGGCAAGGATGGGGCCAAAATCGAGATCAGGTTGAAATTCATCAACAAATTTATGGCAGGCCTTTCTGGCTTTGGTATAGTCGTACATGGCTTCTTTGAGGGTCACACCGCCAAATGTGTACGGGTACAATTGATGTGGACCAAACACCGGTACCCGATCTGGTGTCTTTAGCTGGACCGCGTCCTTCACACGCTTTACTCTTTCCTGATACAGTTCTTCTGGTGATTTTGTCATTTTCAGTTGCCTCCTATCCAGGCTTTCGCCAAATTTACGGCTACGGTCGCATCATTTCCAAACGCATCGGCACCGACATACGTTGAAACTTTATCGTCCATCTGAGCTCCGCCAATCATAATTTTCACATCATCTCTGATTCCTGCTTCTTTGATGGTGTTTATGGTATTTCGCATCGAATCGAACGCCAAGGTTAAAAACCCGCTTAATCCAACAATTTCAGGTTTTACATCTTTGATTTCTTGGACAAATTTTTCCGCAGGGACATTTATGCCCAGGTCGTGAACTTCAAAGTTGTTGACATCCAGCAAAAAGACCACAATATCTTTTCCGATATCATGGATATCACCATCAACCGTGCCGATGACAACCTTGCCCAACGGTTTGCTTTCAGTTGTTTTTTCCTGTAATCGCGGTTTGACTATATCTCCGATTTTTCTCAGGGTCTCACCAGTAAAGACCAATTCAGGAAGAAAATAGGTCTCATCTTCAAAACGTTTGCCCACAATGACCATGGCTTTTTTGCCGGCATCAAGGATCTGTTGGGGATCCACACCCTGTGCCAGCATATCTTCTACCAACTTCAGCGCTTCTTCTTCGTGCTTATCTGCGATTGCATTAATTAGTTTTTCCTTCATAGGCGGCCTCCTTTTAATTAATCTTCCATAGGGTGATTAGACATGACATCATGCGTTATAAAAGTGATTTTGATAATTATGCTTTTTTGGCGCTGCTCATAGAAGTATTACTCATTTCCGATGATTTTTTTATAAGATTCCTTTATCTTTTCCAATAATTCAGAATAGTCTGTTTTGGATAGTTCTTCAGAGAGGATTTCAATTTCAAAGAACCCTTCATATCCGGTCTCATTAATTTCGCCGATTATTTTATCAACCGGAATAATGCCGTCTCCTATGAGGACTCTATCCAGAAGAATATCTCTGGTGGGGAATCGCCAATCGTTGATGTGAACCCCAAAAATTTTTCCGGCCGCTCTTTTTATGCCGTCGGAAAGCTTCGGGTCCCAAAAGATATGGTAAAGATCCAGGACCAGCCCGACATTCCTTGAATCAACATCTTCTATAATGTCTATTGCCTGCTCGATGGTTGAGATTGCAGACCATGCATCCAAATACATCGGGTGCAGTATTTCCAAGCCCAACTTTACATTCAAATCTTCAGCCAGGGGCGCCATATCCCTCAGTGAATCCCGCGTCAATTCTTCCGCCGCTTTAATTCCACCATTTTTCATTTGGGGTGGGCCGCTTAAGACCAATAAATACCCAGCCTTGATTCTGTGAGCCAACTCTATCGCTTTGATTGAATCCACGATACAGAATGGCAATTCTTCTCGTTTTTGTTGGTCCTGGGTGAAAAATCCTGTGAGAACAAGGCTGCTAACCTCTATCCCTGAATCATTGATTATCTTTTCAACATCCTCGATCTTCATATTACGAATTTTATCATATCCAATACCAATACCTTTGATCCCGGTCTTTTTATAATTTATCAGATCCTCTTCAAAACTCCAGCCGGGCGTGGTATTCTCATATATTGATAGTCTCTGCATTGCTACCTCTTTTACATGGTTTAATTTGTTTATGGGTCAAATATTTGATCGTTGCACCTACCGGTTAAACATCAAGGCCGGTTTCATTCATAGAGAATATCATTGGAGATCTGTTCTATTTTGACCGCTTGATAATATTTGAATTGATCTATTATCAGAAGCATGAAAGAGACATTCTCCGGTTTTTTTATGGAACAGGTGGAATTTGGCTCTATCAAACTCGATCCAAACCTTATTTCCACGGACACCCGGGAAATCCGCTTCGGCAATGGCTTTGACAATTTCATTGCCCAATTTGATGTCCACTATGGTCTCATTGCCTAATGGCTCGCTGACAAATATCTCCGTCTCGATCAGGTTATCCTGGTCTGGCCGATCCATATAGATGGTGATATCCTCCGGTCTGATCCCGATGATAATGTCCGCTCCACTGACTTTCGATTTGAGCACTCCGGTCAGATCCGAGTTATCAACTGCTGCCGCGAATGCCTCATGTCGAAGTTTTATTTTGTGATTCTCCGTCTCCAATAAGCAGCCCATAAAGTTCATGGGCGGATTGCCGAGCATGGTGGCTGCAAACATCTGTTCGGGGAGTCGATAAATCGTTTCAGTATCATCGACCTGTTGAAGAACGCCCTCTTTCAATATGGCAATCCGGTCTCCCATGGAAAGGGCTTCCACCTGGTCATGGGTCACATAGGCAAAGGTCTTCTTTAGATCGCTCTGGAGATTTTTCAGGCTGACACGCATTTCCAGCCGCAGGAGTGCGTCGAGGTTCGCCAACGGTTCATCCATGAGAAAGGCCTTTGGCTGTCTGACAATCGCACGCCCGATCGCCACTCGCTGCCTTTCTCCTCCAGAGAGCTGGGAGGGCAGTCGTTTCAGCATCCAGTCAATTTTCAACTGCTTTGTCACATCAACCACTTTTAATTTGACGGTCTCTTCATCCATCTTTCTCTGTCTGAGTGGAAAGGCAATATTATCAAAAACGGTCTTATCCGGATAAAGGGCAAGGTTTTGAAAAATCATGGAAATATCGCGTTGGCTGGGATGAACCGTGTTGACCAGTTCATCATCGATATATATATTGCCTTCGTCGGCAACTTCCAGACCGACGATCAAACGCAACAAGGTCGTTTTCCCGGCACCCGGAGGACCCAAAACACAGAAAAACTCCCCGTCCTTGATCTCCAAATTGAGATTGTTGATCGCGGTGGTATCTCCAAATCTCTTGGTTATATTTTCCAAACGTATCGATGCCATAAACCCTCCAAGGTTCTCAAGTTCATTAAAACCTAAAAACCAATTCCGTAGAAATCTTATCAAACAGATACAGGTCTTTTTCTCTAAAAATCACGGTTTTTACCTGATTGACTTTGGGGCGATAATCACTATCCATAATCGCTTTTATAACGTTCCCATTGTCCGAATCGGGCCTGAGATAAACGACTGTTTTTGACCCTAGTGGTTCAAAGCTTAAGACTTTGGCTTTCAATTCGTGCCCGTTGACATCGCCTTTGTCACTCAACTTTAGGTGCTCCGGTCTGATGCCCAATACGACCTTTTCCTGCTTTAGCTGTTCATCAATGCGTGCCCTATTTTTCTCGGAAACAGACAGTTTCCTGTTTTGAAAATCTTCCAGTATAAAATTACCCGCGTGATACACTGCGTTTAAAAAGTTGATGGTCGGACTACCGATAAAACCGGCAACAAAGAGGTTTTTAGGCCGGTTGTAAACCTCAAGGGGCGTGTCGAATTGCTGTAATACGGCAAAGTTCATCACTGCGATCCGATCTGCCAGACTCATCGCTTCAATCTGGTCATGCGTGACATAGATCGCGGTTTGTTTGAGCTTTTTTTGGATGTTTTTCAGCTCTGCCCGCATGACATTCCTTAACGATGCATCCAAATTGGATAAGGGCTCATCCAATAAAAAGATTTTAGGCTTTGTCACCATACTTCGAGCTAGGGCCACCTTTTGCATGTCATTGATGGATAACCTTGAGGCCTTTACGTGTAATGTCTTTTCGATTTGAAGAAGTGCTGCAACCTCTTTGACCCTCTCTTTGATTTCTTCTTCGGTAAGCTTTTTGATTTTTAAACCGAACGCGATGTTGTCAAAAGCCGTCATGTGGGTGAAGATGGCATAGTTCTGAAAGACAAACCCCACCCCGCGTTTGCCGACAGGGACATTAGTCATCTCCTTGCCGTCGAAATATATCTTCCCCGAATCGGGCTGCAGTAAACCGGATATCATGTTCATGCTTGTGGTCTTGCCACAGCCTGATGGTCCCAGAATTGCGACAAATTCACCATCTTTGATATCCAGACAGAGGTTTTTCACAGCTGTCTGTTTTTCAAAGGTCTTGACCAGATTATCTAAAAGAATATTTGCCATTACATATTCCCCTATTTCTTGATCGCACCAAAAGTGAGCCCTCTCACGAGGTATTTTTGGATCATAATCCCAAACACGATCGGTGGAATTGCCGCAAGCAGACCCAGAGCAGCCTTCGGTCCGTAGAGTTGACCCACCGTGGCCGACTGCAATTTATTGATATACACTGGAATAGTGGACCATTTTCTGTCGGTAAGGATAAATGCGATGAGAAAATCACTCCAGTTCAGGATGAACACAAAAAGTGCTGTGCTTGCAATGCCCCCTTTTGTAAGGGGTAAAACCACCTTGAGAAACGCCGAAAAACTGGAACACCCGTCCACGATCGCAGCCTCGTCGAGTTCGCTTGGGATATCATCAAAAAAGGTCTTCATCAGCCAAGTAGAAAAGGGCAACGTTACAACTCCGTAGATGATGGTGAGGCCGTACCAGGTGTCCACCATGCGTAAAAAGGCCCACATAATCATGACCGGGATCAGGACAGCGGCCGGCGGAAACATCCTGAGCTGCAGAAGAAAAAAAGGCAATTGACCGCCTGCCTTGTAACGGGATATTCCGTAACCCGCCATGGTTCCCAGCACCATGGCCATCAATGTCCCTAAAATGGAGACAATCAGGCTGTTAATAATCGGACCGGTAGCTGTGGAGGATATGTCGGTTTTAAAGTCCATCCGTTTTACAAATATTTCACGAAAATTGTCCAGGGTCGGTTGTTCGGGAATCCAGTAGATTTTCCCTCCTGCAGCCGTCCACTCGGGAAATGGTTTAAAGGCCATGGTTGCCATCCAGTAAATCGGGAAAAAGAACAGTATCGCCAAAAAAATTATAAGTACATATTTTGAAATTTTTATGATTATCTTTGATTTCATCGGTTTTCTCCAGAAAAACAGCGGACCATACCCGATCATATCGCACTTCTCAGGCCTGTTCCTCCTGCTCCTTAATCGGTTTCAATGCAAAGATCGAGGCAAAACTGATTAGAATCACCACGATCACCCCAGCGGTTGCCACCCATGACCAGTGAAGATATCGAAGTTCCTTGGTCAGGTACACGGAAATGGTCTCGGTAGCTGTCCCAGGCCCTCCTGTTGTCATCAACCAGATGACATCAAATATCTTGATCGCCTCCATTCCCCTCAGAATGAGGGCGATAACGATTACCGGTTTGAGTAGGGGCAGTGTGACCATCCTGAAACGTTGCCACCAGTTTGCTCCCAGGATCTTAGCAGCATTCAACTGGTCCTCTGGTAGGGCCATTAATCCGGAGAGCAGAATTAAAAACATAAGCGGCGTCCACTGCCAAATATCTGCAAGCATAACACAGATCATGGCCGTCACATTTCCTGTCAGCCATGTGGTACTAATTTCAATGAAAAGGATTCTGGAGAGAATGGCGTTGACCGGTCCGGCGCTTTGAAAGAGCATATAAAAAATAAACCCAGCCACGGCAGGAACGATCATCATCGGCATGAGTATGACAGAATGAAATAATTTTTTAAGCGGAAACTTCTCGAGAAATAAAAAGGCGAGTCCCAGACCGATAACAAATTCCACAGGGATAACCACCACCACAATGATCAGCGTGCGAACCAGCGAGAGCAAAAAATTTGAATCGATTATGATATGCCAGTAGTTGGAAAACCATCCCCAGAATTGATAGGCCTGGTACCAAAGGGTTCCCCGTCCGGTCATCGGCGACCATGTGGTGAAGCTGAGATAGAGTGATGCCAGAAGCGGGAATACCACAATAAAGAGAAGTGCCATCTGGGTTGGTAGGGTAAGAAAAATACCCAATCGCCCCTTGTCGAGTTGTTTGGTATGGGTTATTTGGCCGTCCGGGTTTGACACGTTGCATTTCCTCCATGTCTGCGTGTTTTCTGATGGCAATGCATCGAAGAAGAAAAAAGGAGTCAAATCGGAAGATAAATTTGACTCCCTATGGGGTTGATTCTATATATTGGGCTTGTCATAAATGGCTTTGGGCCATGCCGGTCGCATTGCCTTTATCGCCCTAATGATCCTATCTCTTCCGTTTCGTTTGGTAATCTTTTCCCATCCTTTTTCCGTGTCTGCCATGGCCTGTTCGGGGCTTTTTTGTTTTGTCAGGGCTTGCTGCAGGTTGGTATCAAGGACGGTCTGGTATTCAAGAACCCCAGGGATCATGATGGGCGGGCAAGCCCTTTGCAGTGTACCTACCATTACCGGCACGTGCCATTCATGATAGCTCTTTGACAAAATCGGATCTTGAAAGTGAATCTTTCTCCAGGGATCATAATATCCACCCGGATTGGCTACGAGCCATGTGCTGACCTTCGCGCTTGAACACCATTGGAGCAGCAGATATGCGGCTTCTGCATACTTACCTTTTGATGGAACGGCATGCGCTACATTAGGCCACCAGGTGGATCTGCGGATGAGCTTACCCTTGCTCATCCTTCCCGGTGATATGGAGGATCTTATTTTACCGACTATCTTGCTGTCCTTATTATTAGGGTCATCCAGAAACTTGGGCATATTGGGATAGGCACAGGTAACGGCCGTCCCTCCGGCCGCCATGTTAGCATATTGCTGCGGCCAGCCCCAGCTGAGCGCATCTTTACTGTGATATCTCATCGAGGCGATATGCTCCTTGGTGGCCTGTATACCTTCCGGTGAATTGATCTGGGGTTTGGCGGTGTTCTCGTCAAAGAAAAACCTCACAGGATCTCCCAAGGAGTTGTATCTCTGATACCAATTGGTAAATCCCCAATACTGATTTCTCAGATCCGTGCACCCCAGCAGCCCTTTATCCGGTCTATGAAAGAAGTCGGCCACTTGCTCAAGTTGATCCCAGGTATCGGGAAACTGGAGGTCCCAGCCGTATTTGGCCTTGAAATCCTTCCTCTCTTTTGGGTCTTCGAACAGGTCTTTTCGATAGATCCACACCTGCTCATCACCGTCCATATTGATGATGTAAAAGCTGCCGTCAACCTTGGAGGTTGCAGTGAGCATGGCATCGCCACCGACATAGCCGGTTTTTGGATCATTCCAATCCGGTTTATATTGCTTCACTAACTCATCCACATTTAGCAGGGCGCCTGCCATTACCAGATCCGGTCCTTCCGCTCCCCAAAGGGAGTAAATATCATAGGCTCGGGCGCCGGTCTGATAGTCCTGGATCACTTTTGTGGACATCTCAGTTGCGACAAGGTCGACAGTTGTAATCTTAATCCCTGTTTCTTCAAGAAAAACTTTCATTGCCGGCTTGGCACCTTTGGGAAAGCCTGTCTCCCAGTGACCGACACATCCAGGTGGCAGGGCCATCACCATTTCTTTGGGGGCCTTCCCGGCGGCTTTGAGTTTTCGGAGCCCTTCAATGGCGCGACCAGGCGCTTCGTCGGAACCGTACTGATAGCGTTCACATCCATCAAATCCCGTTGGACCACCGATCATGCCGGCGGCTAAACCCTTTTTGTTTGTGCTGCCAAATACGGAAGATGGTCCCTTGGAGAGTCCTATCACATGGAAGCCGATATAAGCGCCTGCGCCGGCTTTAAAGGATGTATTGATGAATTCCCGTCTGGTTAATTTCTCTTTACGTTTTGACATTTCCTGCCTCCTTTCAATGATAGAGATTTATAAAAAATTTCTGATTGTTGCAATTTCTCCTTTCCGCTATGACAAAATAGATGTTTTCGATCCAGAAACACACACAATCTATATGGCATCAGATATAATAATCTACTGAGCAAATTATTTATGCTATCCAAATTAAGATTGTCAAGCGATTTTGTATTTTTAAAAATTGCTATCGGCCACCACGGAGTGAACTCAATCTATTGATAATACAATGAAATACTCTAATTAGACAAAACTCATCTCTTCGGCTCAAAAAAAGGGTTTTGCAGTTTTGTTTTTTGAACAAACAAAATAAGAGTTTGCAAGAAAGGCGAATTAGTATTCTGATATTTCTGTGATCTGATCCTCGCAATGAAACGACTGATGGAACCACCGAATGCGGTGGAATTCTTTATGATGCCGTCCAGCCCTAAGACTCTGATTCGGTGGCGAATGCTTCGTCAAACACGCGCGCTGATGGTGCAAAATCAATATCTTTGACAAAGCGGGCCGCCTCTTTTGCTCCCTCTTCGCGATCCATGGCCGCATCTTCCCATTCCACCGATAGTGGCCCGTCGTATTGGATCTCATTTAGCGCTCTAATGATTTCTTCAAAATTCACATCTCCTCTGCCGAGGGAACGAAAATCCCACCCGCGCCCCGGTTGACCGAAATTTAGATAGCTGCCGAGGATTCCGGAAGTGCCGTCCAAGGTAACGACGGCGTCTTTCATATGAACGTGGTAGATCCGATCCGGAAAGGCTTTGATAAATTTTACAGGATCAACCCCTTGCCATTCCAGATGACTTGGATCAAAATTGAAACCAAAGGCAGTTCTTCGACCGATCGCTTCCAGAGCGCGATCAGCCGTTACAGTATCAAAAGCGATCTCAGTAGGGTGAACTTCAAGCGCAAATTTTACCCCATTTTCGTCAAACACATCGAGAATGGGATTCCACATATCGCTAAAATATTTAAATCCCTCTTCGATCTGCGTCTCGCTGACCGGTGGAAACGAATAAATCAGATGCCAAATCGATGAGCCTGTAAATCCATTTACGACTTTCAGCCCCATGTTTTTTGCTGCTATTGCGGTCTGCTTCATGGTTTCAACCGCCCATGCCCTTTTTTTCTCTGCACTGCCCGCGCAATCATTGGGGGCGAACGCATCGGATCGGACATCATCGTTCAAATCGCAGACCAATTGTCCGGCCAGATGGTGAGAAATGGCATAAACACTCAATCCGTTTTCGCTGAGAATCTGTTTTTGCTGTTCACAGTACGCCGGGTCTTCTGCGCCTTTTGCAGGATCAAAATGGTCTCCCCAACAGGCCAATTCCAGCCCGTCATATCCCCACTGACCGGCTTTTTGGGCCAGTTCTGTTAGCGGAAGATCCGCATACTGTCCGGTAAATAAGGTTACTGGTCTTGCCATGTTATTGCCTCCTTTATATATCTGTTATATATCTGCTGTGATGTCATTTGAAATCCTTCATCGGATACCACTTTTGGTCACTTTGACTGCTTTCAACCGCAGATTCGATAAATGCCATACCCCGGGCGCCGTCAATCACAGTCGGAAAATCTAGTTCCAGCTCAGTCGGTTCGTTGCCAAGAATTTTGGCTCGAATGGTAGCGGCGACGTTGACATATATATTGGCAAAAGCCTCGATGAATGCCTCCGGATGTCCGGGAGGCAAACGGGTTCCTCTCTGGGCAGCCTCACATAGATAGCCATTTCCTCGCCTGTAAAGCTGAGCCGGACCATCGTTTGTTCTGAACCACAGATGATTGGGCGCCTCCTGATGCCATTCGATGGCCCCTTTGGTTCCGTATACCCGAATCCTCAAATTGTTTTCTTCACCCGCCGAGAACTGAGAAGTATATAAAACGCCGCAGACATCCTTTTCCAGATGAAGCAGAACGTTGCCGTCGTTATCCAGGGCGCGGTTCAAAATGCTTTTCAAATCGGCACAAATTTCTATGATTTCCAGACCTGAAATATAGTGCGCCAAATTTTCACAATGTGAGCCGATATCGCCGATACAGTTGGCAACCCCCGACCGTTCCGGATCCGTTCGCCAGGAAGCCTGTTTCTGTCCTTCCTTTTCAAGGGGGGTCAGAAGCCATCCCTGTGGATATTCAACAACGAGTTTCAAAATATCTCCCAGGTCGCCGCTGCGCACCATATGGCGAGCCTGCTTTACCATGGGATATCCGGTATAATTGTGTGTAAGCGCAAATACCACCCCGGTTCGCTGGATGATGGCACCAAGTTCCTTGGCTTCCTCCAAAGTGTAGGTCATCGGTTTGTCGCAAATTACATTGATTCCGGCTTCGGCAAAGGCTTTTGCAATGGGGAAATGCATATAATTGGGAGTTACGATGGAAACAAAATCGATTCGTTCCCCTTCCGGACGTTTTGTCTCCTTTTCGATCATTTCCTGCCATGAAGCATAGGCCCTGTCTTCGCTGAGCAGCAGATCGCGGGCGGATGCCAGCGATTTTTCAGCGCTTGAAGACAAAGCACCGGCGATAAATTCCACCTGCCCATCCATCAGTGCTGCTCTTCTATGCACGGCGCCGATAAACGCATCCTGTCCACCGCCGACCATACCCATATTTAACTTTCGGTTAAGCTTCATATATTCTCCTTTCAGTAATAAAAATTGATATTTTGATGAACAACCACAGAAGAGATCGATTTAGCGATGAGTTTGGATTTTTCATTGGTTTTAAAAGTATGAAAATGATATTTTTTTTTAAATATTAGTTTAACCAATGAATCAATTAATTTCAATTTAACTTGCATCAAAGTCATTTTTTTGTCAAGCTGATTTTGTACAAATTAATTCATTGATAAAATCAAAAGTGGTCCTTCTCTATGGAAGTTGCAAATCGCGAATTAACCAAAGCCATCAATCAGTTTAATATTCTGAACACTATTCGAAAGTCCGGTCTTATATCGCGCGTCGAAATTGCAGAGATAACCGGCCAGAGTCGTTCCTCGGTGACCAATATAACGGCACGTCTCATCAAAGAAAAGATGATTTTTGAAAAAAAGACCGAAACATCTTCTTCAAGAGGCCGTAGAAGAGTGCTACTTGCCCTGAACCCGGAGGCGGCATATGTGGTGGGGGTAAAGCTTTCCGCTTTTCAGATCAGTTTCGCTGTAACCAATTTGCAGGCCGATGTCCTGAGCGCTCTTGTTGTTCCTGTCCGTACGGGGCAAAGACCGGTAGAATTTATTGCTGATCTCATTGAAGAAGGGATTCGACATTGTGTTATGAAAGCCCGGTTGAATATGAAAAAAATTTCCGGCATCGGCATCGGCATTCCCGGTTTTGTAGACAACCAAAGCGGTATAACCTACTGGTCGCCACTATATAAACGGGGGAATACCACCCTGAGAGATCTTATCCAGGACCGGTTTAGAACTGTCACCTATATCGAGAACGATGCCAATACCGTAACCTTAGCCCAACAGTGGTTTGGAGAAGGCCGGGGCGTCAATAACTTTTTGATGGTCACTGTTGAACATGGAATCGGTATGGGTATCGTTGTAAACGGACAAATTTATCGGGGTGAAAGAGGGATCGGAGCCGAGTTTGGCCATTTGGTCATCAAGCCCGGAGGAGCGCAATGTAGATGCGGTAAACGTGGATGTGTGGAAGCGTATGTGGCTGATTACAAAATTCTTGAAGCTGCGGTAAAAGCCTGTAAAGCGGATCAGTGGCAATATAGAAACATTTCCGAGTTAACCATTGAAGAGGTTACGAACATTGCTAAAGGAGGGGAACCGATCTTAAGAAAAATATTTAAAAAGGGCGGTGAAATTCTCGGACTCGCAATTTGCGGTCTGATCCAGGTTTTTAATCCTGAAAAGATCATCATTGCAGGGGAAGGGGTCAGGGCCGGCGAGCTCTTGTTTGGGCCGATGCAAAAAATGATTCAACGGCATACCACGGCAGAGATGTTTGAGCCGCTAAAAATAGTGGTTCAAAAATGGAAAGATACCGATTGGGCTCGTGGTGCGGCCAGTTTGGTCCTGCAGGAGCTGTACAAGTCCCCGTTTAATCGGGTAAAACCGATTATCTGACACCGCCTACGATACCCCTTCCAACATCGGTTTCATCAGGCTGTTCAATTGCAGATAGTGTTGATAAATATCAGCATATTGTGAAACGCCGGACCGTTCCGGTTGAGTCCGGGTGGATTCATCCAATGAAACAAAATGATCGGTAATCGCCAGTATAGAACTACCGCCCTCCTTTTGTTCGAGGTAACACCACATTGCCTGCAGCGCTGCGCCCATGGCACCTGCCTCTGAAGATACCGGGCAGACCACGGCACAATTAAAGATATCCGCAACCATTTGACGCCAGAGTGAACTTCGGGCGCCGCCACCGACCAGACGGATTTCAGTTGGAGTTATGCCCTGCTCCTTTAATACATCCATACCGTACCTCAGCCCCAGCGTGGCGCCCTCCATCGAGGCGCGGGAAAGATTCGACGGTGTATAATTGGCACTGGTCAAACCAAAAAAAGCAGCTGTTGCATTTGGCAGCGATGGTGTTCTCTCTCCGTTGAAATAGGGGAGAAGAAGGATTCCTTCAGAGCCCAAAGGCGCACCGGTTGCAATCTTATTGAAATCATTGAGACTCAGTCCGAGCAGGTCACGGGTAAGCTCGGTTGATACAGTTACATTCATTGTACAGACCAGGGGCAGCCAGCCTCCACTGCTGGAGCAAAATGCCGCAAGTTCTCCGTTAGGGTCTACTACAGGGTGATCTGTAAAGGAATAGATAGTACCTGAGGTTCCAAGGCTTGCGGTAACAATCCCCGGGGTTACATTCCCTGTTCCGATGGCCGCCATCATGTTGTCCCCTCCACCGGATGAGACCAACACATCCGGGGGCAGCTGAAACTGTTTTGCTATATCTGGCTTAACCGTCGCCACCGGGGAATTAGAGGGTATCAACTCGGGCAGACATGTGTTGAGTTTTCCCGAAGCGTCGATGGCCTGAAGAATCGGTGTTGACCACGTCCTTTTTTTTATATCAAAGTAGGCTGTACCCGATGCATCACCAAATTCGGATTTCTTTTCACCTGTAAGCCAGAAATTGATGTAATCGTGGGGAAGAAGCACCATCGCCATTTGATCATAATTCTTCGGCTCGTGCTGTTTCATCCAAAGGATTTTAGAGGCCGTAAATCCTGCAGCGATGGTGTTTCCGATAAGGCGGATAACCCGGTCTGCACCTCCTATTTTATGCGTTATTTCTTCACATTGCAAAGCGGTTTCGGTATCGCACCATAATTTTGCCGGACGAATTACCTCTCCTTTTCCATTCAGAGGCACCATGCCATGTTGCTGTCCCGAAATCCCGATGGCACGCACATCAACCCTGGAGATCCCATGCTTTTGCAACATTTCCCCCATAACGGCAGTGCAGGCCTCAATCCACCACCGGGGTGCCTGTTCCCGTCGGCCCTGATTGTTTTCGATGGTTTGATGCGCAGCGTAGGCTGTGGCGAGAATTTTCCCTTCGTTTCGACTGAGGACTATCCCCTTTGTACCCTGAGTACCGCTGTCAATTCCGATAAACAATTGATCAGCCGACATGATCACTCCTAAATATATGAGCCAATGATATTTTCCAGCATTTCCTGTCGGCCGCTTTTAAAAGCCGGCTCACCTTTTTTTAAAATCCATTGCTCCAGGGAATCGAAAGATTCCCGGCCGGATGTAATCCGCTTTCCGATTCCTTGCCCGTAGCTGGCATAGCGCTCTTTAATAAAGTGATCCAGAACACCGTCTTCTATGATTTGATGCGCGGCTGTCAATCCCCGCGCGAAGGTGTCGATCCCGCTGATATGGGCATAAAACAGGTCCTTTACATCAAAGGATCCCCGGCGCAGTTTGGCATCAAAATTAAAACCACCTTTTCCTATCCCGCCCTGTTTTAGAACCACAAGCATGGCCCTGGTGCACATCACCGGGTCGGTCGGGAACTGATCCGTGTCCCATCCTAAGAGTGGATCACCCATGTTGGCATCGATGCTGCCCAACTTGCCGTTTAAGGAGGCGACCGTCAGGTCATGTTCAAACGAATGACCGGCAAGTGTTGCATGGTTGGCTTCAATGTTGAGTTTGAAATAATCCCATAAATCGTAAGCCCGTAAAAACTCCAAAACAGTTGCCGCGTCAAAGTCGTACTGATGCTTTGTGGGTTCTTTGGGCTTGGGTTCGATCAGAAACTGGCCGTCAAACCCAATATGCTTGGCATAGTCCACCGCCATATGAAAAAATCGAGCCATCTGCTCCTGCTCTCTTTTCATGTCCGTGTTGAGCAGAGTTTCGTAGCCCTCCCTGCCGCCCCAGAAGACATAATTTGAGCCTCCGAGCTCTTTGGTCGCCGCGATGGCATGTTTCACCTGGGCTGCTGCATAAGCAAACACATGGGCATCAGGGTTGGTTGCAGCACCATGCGCATAGCGCGGATGACTAAAAAGGTTAGCAGTTCCCCATAACAGTTTGATCCCTGTCTCCTCCTGCAGCTTTTTTGCCTTTTTGACCATGGTTTCCAGGTTTTTGCATGATTCTGCAAAGGTCTCTCCTTCAGGAGCCAGATCACGGTCATGAAAACAATAAAAAGGGACACCCAACTTCTGAACAAATTCAAAGGCGGCCCGGAGCGTATCTTCGGCCTGTTTCATCGGTGTTTCACCCATATTCCAGGGTCTCCTGAAAGTGGCTGCGCCAAAGGGATCCATACCGGTGCCTTTGAAGCTATGCCAGTAGGCCACAGAGAACCGCAACTGTTCGGCCATGGTTTTTTGACCGACTATCTGTCCGGGATCATAATACTTAAACGATAAGGGGTTTTTCGAGTGCCGCCCCTCAAAGGGGATTTTATTTTTGATAGCAGGAAAAAACCGATTCATTTTGAACTCCTGTACCAGCGTTTGGCAACCTCTTGCTTCAAAAAGCTGAGGCCATCTCTTGCCAGTTGTTCTTCAGATTCATACATTCGACGCCAAATTTTTGTGGCGGCCATCAGATCTTCCAGAGACTGGCCAAAGGCCTCAATGGTAAGCCACCCATCATAATCTATCTCTTTGAGGGTATCAAAAGTAGTGTTCCAGTCTACCCCACCCTGACCCGGTGTACTTCGATCGTTTTCCGAGGTATGCACCAGAATTAAATAGTCCGCACACGAACGAATGGCCTCGGCAACGTTTTTTTCTTCGATGTGGGCATGAAACGTATCATACATCAAACGGCAGTTGGGGTGATCGATTTCTTGGACGAATTTTACCGCATCAGCCGCACAGGTCAGAAAGTATGTTTCAAAACGATTTAAAAATTCGATACCCAGTAAGACATTGCAAGCAGCCGCCTGTTCGGATACTTTGCTCAGGTTTTCGACACCCCGATTCCATTCTGCTTGGGTCGGGGCTTTGCCGCTAAATATACCCAAGGCCGAATACAAGGGACCGATCAGGGAGCCTGCCCCCAGCGCCTGGCAGCATTCAAGGGTTTTATTAAGGGTTTCGACACCTCTCGAACATATTTCAGAATTCTGGCTGATCGGGTTTGCCTCTTCACTGCAGACCGTCACGGCGGTTCGCTCCAAGCCGATATCATCGAGATGTTTGGCCCACTTTTTCCATTTATCGAGATCCAGGTCAAACAGTGGCACTTCGACGCCGTCGAACCCCATTTTCTTAAGGTTTTCAAGCAACGGTAACATATCCTCTTTCAGATCATCGGACCACAGCAGCAAATTCATCCCAAATTTCATAATTCCCCCTTTTTCGACTATTTGCGCAAAAAGTTTTCCCCGTTTTCTGTTCTAAAAAAATGGAGTCTTTCCTGGTTCAATTGAAAGAGACCCGGTGCGTCTATCTGCGCATTGTATTCCGCATCGACGCTAATTTTAAGAAGATGGTCGCCGATTTTCAGGGTTAAAATTTTCCCCATCCCCATGTTTTCAATGCCGTAGATTCGTCCTTCAATCCCTTCGGTGGTGGAGACAGAGATGTCTTCGGGTCGTATACCAACGGTGATTTCACCGGCAAAACCCTTGAGACGGTTTATGGTCGGCTGAGCGAGTGCAAATTCGAACAGATCTTTTTGGATGCACAGCCGGTTTTTATCGATGACTCCATCAAACAGATTCATGGTCGGTGTTCCGACAAACGTGGCCACATAAGTGTTAGCCGGATGGTTGTAAACATCATAGGGGGTTCCGGTCTGAACAAGCTGACCTTTCTTCAGCACGCCGATTCTTTCACCCATGCTCATGGCCTCCACCTGATCATGGGTGACATATAGAAAGGTTGCACCCAGATTGATCTGCAAACCTTTTAACTCCGATCTTAATACCTCTCTTAATTTTGCATCCAGGTTGGACAACGGTTCATCCATTAGAAAAATTTTAGGGTCTCGCACAATCGCCCGGCCGATGGCCACCCGTTGCATCTCACCGCCACTCAGTTTGTCGGTCTTACGGTCCAAAAGATGCGAAATCTGAAGCGTTTTAGCGGCTTCGAAAACCTTCTGGTTGATGTGCTCGGATGTTGTTTTTCGGATTTTAGATTTTAAGGGGAACTCAAGATTTTGTCTGACCGTATAATGGGGGTACAAAGAATAGTATTGAAAAACTAGGGCGACATCCCTTTCCGCCGGCCCCCAGCCGGTTACATTCTGTTTATCGATAAAAATATTTCCCTGCTCGGGTTTTTCAAGACCGGCGATAGACCGCAGGGTGGTGGTTTTACCGGCGCCTGTGGGCCCTAGGAGCACAAAAAATTCCTTATCCCGAATTTCTAAGCTGAGATCATGGATTGCGGTGATAGTGCCAAATTTTTTTGTGACGTTTTCCAACACAATTTGGGCCACGGGTTACCTCTGTCGATTAAATATTTAAAGATTTTCCACTGCTTTTATCGAAGAAATGGGTCCTGCGCTCGTCGAGTTGAACCCAAACCGTTTCCCCCGGCTTTTCAATAAACCGAGCTGCCGAAATGGATCGGATGACTTGATCTCCGGTTTTGATATCGAGGATATCATAAGGGCCTAAAGGTTCAATGGCATGAACCACCGCATTTAAATAGCCTTCCTTTTTCTGTTTTTCGATTCGAACCGCTTCGGGCCGAACACCCAAAGAGAGATTTTCGATTGAATCCCCTTCTTCTTGGATTTTGTAAAAAAGCGCTTTTGAAAAAGCCAATCCGAATTCCGCCTGATCAAAGGAAACCAGGGTATGGTTTTCATCCACGCCGATCTTGCAATCCAGGATGTTCATAATGGGGCTGCCGATGAATTGAGCCACAAACAGATTGGCGGGGTGATCATATACCTCGTCCGGAGTGCCGACCTGTTGCAAACCCCCTTCTTCCATGATGGCAATTTTATCCGCCATAGACATGGCTTCCACCTGATCGTGGGTGACATAAAGGGTTGTGGCATTGATTTCAATATGCAGTCGCTTTAATTCGGTTCTCATCTCCTCCCGCAACTTGGCATCCAGCGACCCGATCGGTTCATCCATCAAAATGGCTTTGGGTCTTCGTACCATCGCCCGACCGACCGCAACCCGCTGCATGTCGCCACTGCTGAGCTCAGACGGTTTCTTTTTTAAGATCGACTCGATTCTGAGCACACGGGCGACCTCGTTTACCCGCTTTTCGATGGTTTGCTTATCTTTTTTGGTGGCTTTCAGGGGAAATGCGATGTTGTCAAAAACATTTAAATGTGGATAGAGCGCATAGAGTTGGAACACAAAAGCAATATCCCGGTCGCTGGCCTTGAGATGTCTAACCGGCTTTCCATCGATGAAAATATCACCTGAATCGATCTCCTCCAGTCCGGCAATGGCCCGTAAAGTGGTCGTCTTTCCGCATCCCGACGGGCCGAGGAGAACCAGAAACTCACGGTCCTCGATTTCAAGATCCAGTTTTCGAATGACGTAGTTTTTGTCGAAGTATTTTTCAACCTGGATTAAGTTGATATCTGCCATGAGGTTTCCTGCGAATAAATGCTATTTCTATTCAGATAACGGTTTAATGTGAGAAAAAAATATAAAGATGACAAGACCGATCAGTGTGATCAGGAATCCATATACATGTAAAAAAAGAATCCACGGCTGGCTCAGGCTGACAATGCCAAAAATGATAACCCACATGGAGATTGGCTCAAAATATTTAACGCTTAATTTTCTAAACATTTAAAACGCTCTACTTTCTGATGGCTCCAAACGTGACGCCTCTCAGGAGATGTTTACGCAAAAAAAATGTAAAAATAGCTACAGGAAATAGGAAAATAAACGTCCCGGCCGCTATCGTGGTCCAGTCAATCATACCAGACCCCAATTGAGAAGGGATAAAAGGAGGCGCGGTCTGCGCGTTGCGATTGGTCATCATCAGGGCCAGGGCATATTCATTCCAGGCCGTGATAAAGCTGAACACTGCGGTTGCGGCAATTCCGGTTGCGGATTGAGGCAGCACGATTTTCCAAAAAGCCTCAAATCGTGTGTAGCCATCCACCAGAGCCGCTTCTTCATACTCCACCGGAATTTCATCCATGAACCCTTTCATCAACCAGACACAAAAGGATAGATTGAGCGCCGTGTAAAGCAGGATTAATCCGATACGTGAATCGACCAGCCCGACTATGCGAAACATCAAAAAAATAGGGATGGCCACTACCACGGGTGGCAGCATACGCGTACTGAGAATGAAGAACAACCAGTCATTTTCACCGGCCAATTTAAATCTGGAAAAACCGTAGGCCGTCAACGTGCCCAGGGTTAAGGCTAAAATTGTACTGAACCCGGCAATAATGATGCTGTTCCAAAAGCGGCTCAGAAAGGGAGAACTCGTAATAATCCGCTCCCCGGCGTCATAAACAAGTTTTTCATACCAGGTTGCGGCCGAGTATTTCTCCTCTGAAACCACTTTTCGCAGTTGAACCCTTTTGGTGAAGAGCTTGATGAACGGTGTCAGCTCCGGCTTAAAAAATACCGTGGGCGGCACCGTCGTGGCCGCCGCTCTGGGTTTGAATGCGGTCGAACCGATCCAATAGAGAGGAACCAGATAGACAACCGTCAGCAGCAAGACGATAGCCACCGCAACTTTATTAAAAAATTGTGCTTTGGCTGATTCGACTACTGCCATTTTATCTTTCCTTCGCCTTATTGAGGTATTTTATATAGATGCTGCTGACCCCGATAATCACCACCAGTACGATATAGGCCAATGCACACGATTTTCCGGTCTGCCACTGGGGAAAGGCCATATTATATAATTTGATGGCGATCAGTTCCGTGGCGGTGCCCGGACCGCCGCCGGTCATGATATAGGCCAGATCAAATGTCTTAAATGCTTCCATTGTTCTGAAAATAACGGCAATAAGCAACAGAGGGCTAACAAGGGGCAGGGTGATTCTTCTAAAAGTAAACCACTGTGACGCCCGATCAATTGCGGCTGCCTCGTAAAGATGCTGTGGAATTGCCGATAGGCCGGCCAGAGATAGCAGCATTACAAAAGGCGACCACATCCATATGTCGGTAATGGCGATGGCGAGCAAGGCAATATCCGGATTCGAAATCCAGACAAACTTTCCAAGGCCCAATAGATAATTGATAATCCCCCAGGAAGGGCTGTACAGCAGCTTCCAGAACAGCCCCACAATCGCCATGGACATCATCATAGGAAGCAAGAGCAAGGTGGTGAGAGCCCCCTTGCCGGGGATTTTGCGGTTGAGCAAAAGTGCAACGCCAAAACCGACGACCAGTTGTCCAGAAACCGAAATGATCACATACTTCAGGGTAATATAAAGACTCTCCCAAACATGGGGATCATTCAGAAGCTCCCTGTAGTTTCCGATTCCGATCCAAATTGGTGATTTTCCGGAAACTGCGCTATAGTCAGCAAATGATAGAATCAGCGAGTAAAAAAGGGGAAAAATATTGATCAGGATTAAAAACACAAGGGTGGGAATGATAAAAAAATTCCGTATGCTAAGGTCGCTCAGGCCACCTCGCGCTGTGACGACTTTTGTTGTCAACGTGTTATCCACCGATTGTTATCAATCATGTGATTGAAAAAACAGGGCCTAAATAGTTGACAAGGAAAGGGAGACCCTCCCTTTCCTTGTCAGTTGGTTGAAGGATAAGTTATTTCAGACGCCCGTGTTTTTTGAAAATGACTTCCCAGTCTTTGGCAATGTTATCCATGGCCTCCTTGGCTGTGCCCTTACCCTCGACTACATACTGATGCCAATTCCTCTGGGCAACTTCCAGCAGCTCCGCATATTCAGGAACAGCCCAGAAATCTTTTACCATGAACATCGTTTCATAGAATGCCTTGTTATACGGAGTATCCTTGAGGAAGGCATCCGATTTCAACACATTGGCATTACAGGTGTATCCGCCCAATTCGGCCCATCTTTTCTGAACATCATCTCTAATAAACCACTCGAGAAACTTGAAAGCAAGATCCTGTTTTTTGGAGTATTTGATAATGGAGGCGCCTTGCCCCCCAAGTGCTGCAAATCTGCCCGCAGGTCCCTTAGGCATTGCAAAAAAACCGGTGGATTTGGCATACTTATTGACGGCCGGATTGATTAACGCCGGAAAAAACGCGAAGTAGTTCATGCTCATGGCGACTAACCCTTCGGTGATCGCCTGATTATCGGCCTGGAAAAAAGCGTTTCCCCAATCGGGCGGCGTAAACTTATAAAGTTCTTTGTAAAACTTGAGTG
>CAZSON010000001.1:25707-44633 GCA_964608375.1 uncultured Desulfobacter sp.
GCGTTTCCCCAATCGGGCGGCGTAAACTTATAAAGTTCTTTGTAAAACTTGAGTGATTCGACCCCGCCCTTGGAATTGAGGACACCATTGACCCGGTACGTTTTATAATCACCTAAATCCGCTCCCCAGGCCCACAGGACGTTTTCAACCCCCATGGTAAGCGCATCATAGTCTTTTTGAGTATATATGGCGAGACCGTATCGGCCCTGATCCGGCCGATGGAAAAATTCCGCGATGTCTCTGAGTTGAGCCCAGGTTTCAGGGACGTCCAAAGCATATCCGTATTTCTTTTTGAACGCCGCTTTCTCTTTGGGATCTTCAAACCAATCTTTGCGGTAAGACCAGCCGCATGCGTCACCTTCTAGCGGTACCGCCCAATATTTCTTGCTCCCTTTTGGATATTCCGCGTAACCGACAACGGTAGCAGGGGCCATGGCTTTATCAACCCCCTTTTTAATGAACCAGTCGGTCAGCTCTACATAGTGCCCCTGGGTCGCCCCGGCACCCAACCATTGGGAGTCGCCAACAACCAGATCCCAGGAATCTCCCTTTGCTGCAAATTCCCGAAAAGTTTTGGTTTGAAAATCCCCCCATGGAGTTGTTTCTACAGTCACTTTGATGCCGGTCTCCTTCTCGAAATCCAGAACCAGTTCCTGCAGGTAGGTTGCAGGATCCCATTCAGCCCAGAAAATGCTTAACGACTGTCCGGCAAAAGCGATGCCGCCGGTGAAAAGAAAAAAAACTGTAACTAAACCAAACATCTTCAGTTTCTTAAACATAATGCTTCCTCCTTTAATTTGTGGGTTTCATGAAACGGCAACCTCAAAATGTGCCTTGGTTTTAATGACTGTATTAGTTCATTCAGTGAATTTTTTCATTAATTAAAGGTCTTGTCAAGTAAAGGCTGGATAACCTCTCAAATATTCTAATTCGCCCTGGCCTTTTCAATTGCATTTCTCAGGGTTTTACCCGATTCATCAACCAGCCAGCTGTAAAATTCATCTGAAAGGACTCCACTGCCATGATCCTCAATAAATCTTAACTGGTCTTCCGTCAATTCTTCTTCGGCTGAACCCTGTGCATTTTTGTAAGGATTGGCCGGTGTTCGATCCATCGGCGCCACAAACTCAACCGTCAATGCATCATTGTAACCGGCGGCCTTCAGGGTGGTGATCAGGCGAACCCAGTCATAGTCGCCCATGCCGGGCGCCATCCGATTGTTATCGGCAACATGGAAAGCGACTAATTTTTCACCGGTGTTTAGGATCGCCTGAAACAAATTGGCCTCTTCGATATTAATGTGAAATGCATCCAGCCCAACACCACAGTTAGGGCCAACGGCTTCAGCCAACAATAAACCTTGATCATGACGATTGATAAAATTAGTCTCAAAGCGATTTAGCGGCTCAATTCCCAGTACAACACCCGCTTTTTCAGAGTGATCGTAAACCTCTTTAAGCCCCTCGACCGCCCATTTCCATTCCTGCTCGGGGGTGTCCATCGCATGAACTTTTCCGACCTGGGAAGGCACAATAGTCATTTCACGCCCCTCCAATTCCTCAACCATTGTAACACAATCTTTAAGATATTGAACAGTGCTTGTCCTTACCGCCTTGTCGGCATGAATCAGATCGCGCCCTTCGAACATCAAACTTACTGAACCAAAACAAAAAATACCATTTTCCTTGAGCAGCTTTCGAACCTCTTTGGTATCATATTTTTCGGGCTCACCTTCAATTTCAATAGCGTCAAAACCGCTTTTTGCCAACCGACGGATCGTAACTTCAATCTGCTCGGCCCGCATCCAATTGTGCATCGAAAGAAACATTTTATTTGCCTCCTTTCTGAATAAAAGTAATATGGCTAAAAATTCTGTGGTTATCTATATTAATTAGGGAAAAGGCGCTTAACTGTCAAATGAAAAATAGTCTGCAATATGTTTCTATATACTGACCCTTTCCTTCGGTTCAGCCTAACTATTTATGTTTTTGTTAAAGCTTTTTCCACAGGCATATCCTAAACTCACATATTCTTAAAATCAACCACAAGATCCCTGATGATCTCACCGCCGGTTACCGGTTCGATCTGAATTTCCGAATTTGGCTCGATCGGTGTTGAACAACTTTTGACCGACTTTCCATCGAGTTTCAGCATACATGTTGCACACATACCTTTAAAGCACTTAAAATCTCTAAAGGCCAACGTTCCATCATGATCCCGGTGAATGATGTTGAGCAGTTCATGCACGGTTATTTGGTTCTCAACGGGAATATCGTACAATTGAAAATAGGGTTTTTCATCTTTATCGGGATCGAACCTTAATATCTTAGCTTTGATTGTCGCATCTGCCATAACCCTTACCTTCCTTTCCATGAAATATTCTTCGGGGTTCTCTTTTCGGCTTGTCCTAATCCTCGGGTTTCAGACCGGTATATATCACATCACGTTTCGAGTAGACCGGTTTCCCGCCCACCTGTTTGGCGATTGTGTGGCACCGCCAGTTCTTGTTATCGGTATCGGGAAATTCGGTTCGGTTATGGTGCCCCCGCGATTCGGTTCTAAAGAGGCAGGAGCCGATTGTCACTTCTGCAGCATCAACGGCAAACGAGGTTTCCAGTGCTTCCCTGAGTTCTAAATTGTAACGCTTGATATCTGGAACCGAAATCCTGGCAAGCTCATCTCTGAGGGAATTGACTGTTGAGAGGGCTTGATTCAACCCCTTTTCATCGCGAAAGGGTGCTACATAGGTATCCATAGTTTTCAGGATCTCCTCCTTGACAAAAACCGGCCTTGTTTTATCCTGCTTATCTGTCATACAGTTTCTAAGAACCTCCAACTGTTGATCTATATCGCTTTTTTCAACCGGTAAACGGTCTCTCTTTCCGGCATCATCGGCTGCGCATCCTCCGACCTGGGCACCCATTGTCTGCGTATCGCACAGGGCGCTGCCAGCCAGTCTGTTCGCTCCCTGAAAATTGCCTGCAACCTCACCGCATGCATACAAGCCATTAATACTGGTCTCCCCGCGTTCGTTTATAAATACTCCGCCGCACTGATAATGGGAAGCAGGCGCGACTTCAAGCCGTTGATTGGCTGCATCTATACCCGCTGCATCCGCGATAAATCGATAATGCTTCGGAGTCATAGTTTTAAAGACTTCCCGGATTTCTTCTTCCGACTTGGGGGATTTCGTGGTGTCAAAATAGACACCGCCGTGCGGTGTTCCTCGACCCTCTTTTATAACATTAAAAATGGTCTTGATTGCATCATCGCGTATCGGCAGCGGTTTATCGATTATCGGGTTACCTTCTTTATCGGTTATCTCGCCATTGACAAAATCCTCAATCATCAGCTCATAAATGACGATTGTCCCTTTAACGCTTGGCGGCCATATCACGTCAGTACCGTAATATTGGTTAAACTCAAGGTCCACCAGTTCGGCGCCTACCCGGTAAGCCATGGCGATACCGTCTCCGATCAGGGTTGGCGGGTTGTCGCTGAATCCC
Source organism: uncultured Desulfobacter sp. (assembly GCA_964608375.1). Lineage (GTDB taxonomy): Bacteria > Desulfobacterota > Desulfobacteria > Desulfobacterales > UBA2156 > UBA2156. The sequence goes on from CAZSON010000001.1 coordinate 29,214, forward strand.
CAAAGCGATGCATAGCCGCCTGCTGCCAAAACGGTGGTCTTTGCGTTAATAGTAACGACGTTTCCCGTGATCATATCCAGGCCGATCAGGCCCACAACACTCCCCTGGTTTTTTAGCAGACTGAACACAAAGAAATCTTTCAATTGTGTAATGTTGTCATGCTGCGACGCTTCTCTGGCTAATATGGTGGACATATGCTGCCCGTTTTCAATCATAAAACATGACCGCGGGTATGTCTGCCCCGGCATTGGGGTTTGATAGAAGCGGCCGTCTGCGTGTTTTTTGAAGTGGACACCGTAGCGTTCAAGATCCAGTATCCGGTCACAGGCCGTGGAGGCCACGACTTCCACGATGTTCTGATCACCAATAAAGCGACCGGCGCGCACCATGTCCTCGAAAAACTGCTCGGGCGAATCACGTTCATCCTGGCCACGCGCGCCAAACGGCGCCTGTACACTCCATAGGGCACAGGGGGTCGCCCCCGAACGGCCGGGGCGTCCTTTATCTACCATGATCACATTTTGTCCTTTATCGGATGCTTCGATTGCAGCTCTCAGAGCCGCCCCGCCGCCGCCGATCACGGTCACATCAGTCGTATAATTTCTAGTTTCCATGGGCTTAACCTTTTTATTTGTTTAAATGGTTTATATTTTATTTGCAATATCAATTGTTTATGGAATATGACCTTTTTACGAGTTCATCAAACTTGAATCACTAATAACCGATAGACAATAACAAATAACGGATATCCCCAAGCTATGGGTCTATTTCAGTCCTGCCGCTTCCGCGGTCAGCTCCACAAGATTGATAGACTTCAAATCATCTATACCTCCCGCTGCCGTCGCCTTTTGAAATATTTCATCGCAGCGCGGACATCCTGAAATCAAAAGGGAGGCGCCGGTTTCCCGGGCTTCAGCTATCCTTAGTTCAGCAATCTTTTCCGATACATCCGGCCGATGAACCGCCAGCATACCGCCGGCACCACAACAGTTGGCCAATTTTTTGTTGGTGACCATCTCTTTGAATTCGGCATCCAGAATTGTTGAAAGGATAAAACGCGGAGAATCAAAATCCTCAAAAAACCGGGCCAGAACGCAAGGATCATGATAGGTTGCCGAAGCCGATATCTTTTTAAAGACCGATATCTGATCGGTTTTCATCCAGTCGGCCATTACTGAATTTATATGAAGGATTTTGAGTCCTTTTATGTCGCCGCCGAATCGAGTTGTCCTTCCCATCAGCATCCGGTAACAATCCGCATCCAAAACCACAACAGTCGAGGCTTCGGCCCCCCTGATTTTCTCTGCGACCAAGACCGACAATTTTGCTGCTCCCTCAAAGTCTCCAAGCTGATACAGCGCCCAACCGCTGGATGGTTCATCTGAAAGTACTTTAAATGGCACGCCGGCCTGGTTGAAAAGTCTGCCTGCGGCAATCAGCGTTGCCTGTTGAGAATTGCGGACCACGCTGCCGCAAAACAAGAGCGTATCGGCATCGGAATCGATTGTCACACCGGCATCGGACAAAATGTTTTCCGGATTTTCTCCTTTCATCGGATTCTGTTTGATGCTGTTTGTGAACGCCACCACTTCTTCCGGGGCCAGGCCATTTTTAAATAGCCTGGACCGCATATCGATCACGAGTTCTTCATGATCGTAATTTCCCACACACCAGTGCTGCAGCAAGCGATCGTTGAGGGTAGTGTACATGATATCGGCCACTCCCTCATCATATTCGAGCAATCCGTTTTCCAATGCAAACATGATGGCTCCGCGGCCCCGCGGTGTATAGGATTCCCTGCGCACGACCCGGGCCACCCGGTCGATGCAGTGGCACATCATGCAAAATCGACAGGCCCAGATTGTTTCATCTCTTTCCTTTTTACTCAAAAACATCGCTGTTGCCTTTCATCCCGGATCGTCAATTGCTTTGATTATTTCCGTCTAATGAAACCCAGCTTACCCGGATTCATAATTCCCGATGGATCCAAAACATCTTTAATCCCCTGCATCGTCGGCCAGGCCGCGCCGTATTGTTCCGGCATCAACCACCCGAGTTTGAAACCGATGCCATGATGATCATTTAAAACGCCGCCGTGTTTCAAAGAAGCGCGCGCCGCTTTGCCCCAGATCTCCGTATGCAGCTGCAGGGCTTCATGTGGATCCTGAGGCGGCTTGGCAATGACGAATCGATCATAAAGCATCACTCCCCACGGAAACCAGTGTGAGAAATGGGCCAAATAATCCGCGCCCCATTCCTTGAATTCTTCGGTGATGACGCGTTTTTTGGCTTCAAATATGTCATAAATCTTATCGTATGTTGCGGTGGTTTCCACTGTACCGAACATCTCCGGCAACATCAGACTGAGCGGCGGAAAATAAAAATCATAGCGATGCTTCCACCAGTGGTCTCCGGGTTCCGGCCCCAATTCTTTGCCGTTTAACTCGCTGCAGATCTCATTGATGATCTGCATTTCCAGATCCACAAACCGTCTGTCGCCATCCGAACCGATCACCATGAAGGACCCCTTCAATTCTAGATCAAGCACCCGTTTAACAACCCGTTCGCTGGAACTTGAATCATAGAGTCGAATCACGCACGGATGCAGCCGCCGGGTCATGATCCGGCGCCCGGCTTCTAATCCCTGCCGAACATCTTTAAATAGAAAAGAGTTAAATCTTCTAACCGCAGGCATGGGGTCCAGCCGCATGGTAATTTCTGTGATCGTTCCCAGAGTTCCTTCAGAACCGACGAATAGCTGCAAAAATCCCGGCCCGCAGGCATGATTCGGCACCGGCAGGGTCCGAATTATCTCGCCGGATGCCAGAACCACCTTCAGACTTACCACCATATCTTCCGCCTTGCCGTACTTGGTGGACAGGGTGCCGGATCCGCGCGCAGCAACATAGCCACCCAGAGTCGCTCCGTACTCAGAGGCCGGATAATGGGCCAGGGTGAAGCCCTTTTTGTTCAGAGCCCATTCCAGATGCTGGCCATTGATCCCCGGTTGGGCGGTTACCGTTAGTGATGTTTCATCAATTTTGATAATATGATCCATCTTTTTTAAATCGATGATGATACCGCCGTAAAGGGGTACCGCACCGCCCTGGCTGCCGGTTCCACCGCCGTAGGGGATTACCGGTACCCCGTGCCGGTTGGCCAGTTTGTGAATGCGTGATACTTCTTTTGAAGATTCCGGAAATACAATAAAATCCGGTTTGTGCAGCGGCTGATGCCGATCCATCCAGATTTGTGGCACCAGATAAAAATCCAGGCTATACACCATGCGCTCGGCTTCACGCACACTGACATCATCGTATCCAACGATATCCTGAAGCTCATTTTGGATGATACCTAGCAACAGATCTTCAGACATCCTCAGTCCTTCCTTGTTTTGTGGATTAAACTCGGTCTTTCCACTCCCGATTAGTGATTTTAATTTTAACTTTTTCAAGCTCTCCAAGTGCCCGGGCCAGGTGCGCTGCAAAACGTTTCAAGGATTCTTCGCCCTTTTCTTTGGTGCCCCGCAGCGGGTTGCCGATGAGGCCGGTATCGGAAAACTCACGATGTTCCATTGGAAATACAAAATAATTCCAGCCTTCAAATTCAACATTCGGCGTTCCGTCCTTTTTTAAAAACGATTCGGGCAGGTAGGGGGGTGTTTTGGTTCTTTCACTTTTCACAGCTCTTTCCATGCGCGCCAGCTTTTCATCGTGCGCCAACACCTGGGCGGTCTCCAGTTCACCGGCATGCCAGCCCGGCGTTTCTTCAGGGGGCCCTTCCAAAATATCGGCAATCATACCAAAATAGTTTTCGGCGTAAGGTTTATAAACGCACACCAAAGCGCCGGTGTCATATTTTATCCGTCGCAGCAAGGGATCGATGATTTTCATATTCGAAGCATGTCCGGTCACAAATATTATCTTGTTAAAACCGTGGTGGATCAAAGAGCGGGCAACATCATAGTACAGATTTCTGAAAGTTTCAGCCCTGACCGTAATGGTGCCCAGCCCAAGCCCTGGAGGACCCATATGATGTGGGCTGTAGCCGATCCAGGATTCAGGGGTATAGAGCACCTCGGCTTTCATGGCAGCCCGATAGGTGACTTCCCGGGCCGTGATCATGTCAGTGAACAACGGACAATGGTAGGAGTGTTGTTCCAAACTGGCGATCGGCACCATGATGATATCTTTTTTTTTCAGGTACTCCTGAATATCAGGATAGGTTAAATTGCCGATGTTATATTTGTAATCGGTTTGCATATCACCCTCCTTTCTTTGAAATGTTGCCTTAAGCACGATACTGTGTCCTATTTGGACATCAGCGCGATAAATGCGTTTACAACCAGATCTGCAAAAGGCGCCTCATTGATGTGCAGATCGGCGTCAATGAGCTTGATGTCTTTTCGAAGGTTCTCTCTCAGCGTGTTAAAGAGAACCCGGTCGCCTGCAGGGTCATGCGTGCTGCCGCCTTCCAGTCCTGAAATGCTCATACCGTTTAACGGTAAAACAACGATAACCGGACCTTTTGCCTGATTCAGCCTTTTAGCGGCAGTTTGACCGACAGTTTTCATCTCTTTGTGGGAGGGGCGAATAAGAGTAAATTTGGGGTTGTGATAGTACATCTTGCGATCGCGCCATTTCTCAGGGACGGTGTCTTGGGAACCCTGGACAAAAAAGTCGACGCAACCGGTGGAGACAACCTGCGGTATTCGCATTTTAGCGGCTGCTTTCAGACGATGAGGTCCGGCGTCATGATAGGCACCCACAAGATGATCGGTTAATTCATTGATGCAAAGATCGATAACCCCGCAAAAAAAGCCCCTTTCGATCATGTCCTCCATCACCTGCCCGCCAACCCCGCTGGAGTGAAAGATGACCGGAATGTATCCACTTTTTTCAAGTTGAGGAAGGATAAATTTCAGTGCGCGATCAGTGGTTCCCAGCGTAGTAATCGCAACCAGGTTATCACTTGCCACTTCCATCGGACGGTAACTGTGGACCATACCGGAGATTGCAGCTGCCGCATTATCAAAAACGGTGCGACTAATTTCATTGATTCCTGCAATATCGACAAGGGAGTGCATGACCATAATATCCCGAATCCCTATAAAAGGACCGAACGGACGGACACCGCTGGCAAGCGGTGTAATGATGATTTTGGGAAAACCGGGGGGCAAGACCTGCATGGCTGCAGCGGCCATCACGCCACCTTCTGCGCCGCCCATTGAAATTGCACCATCTATCCGGCCTTCTTTAAATAGCTTTGCCGTGATTTCGGTTGCTCCTTTCAACATGACTTCAATGGCCTCACCTCGCGACGCTTTTTTGCGTGTATCTTCAAGGGTGCTACCGCCTGCCAGGGCAGTTTCTGAGGCTGAAACATCAGGCACGATTCCAATGGGTTCTCCAAGGATGCCGTTATCGAGGATCAACGTGTCCAAATCATTTTGCGCGATGCGCTGAATTAAATAATTGACTTCCTCGCTTTTGGTATCCAATGTGGCAATAATCAAAACGATCCGTTTTCTAGATACGGCACCCATGGGGATAGTTCCAAGAGTTGGATAAGAGATTTCGTTTGCGATTCTGACTTCAATCGATATTAGGGAAAATCATCGACAGCTGTCAAGAAAAAAAATTCATTTTATCCCCTTTTGTTTTAATAAATATTAAACAATTGCAAAATAATAATAATATGTTAGGAAAAAACATGAAGATTTATAGAGAATGGATTCTGAATTTTTTCCTTATATGGCTTTGATCGGTTGTATCCGAATGCCAGGGGAATAAAGCTATTTTATTATAACTAGTTAAAATTAAAATAAATTAGTTATAAATGCTTCAAAGCAATTATTGAAACAAGGGAATAAAAAACCTTTACAAACGAATTCCTGGAGTTTATTTAAATACGTCAAGTAATTTTCACTTTTTATCAAAATATATCAAATCATCGCAATAAAAGTGGGGAATATGTATCCGTTTCAACGTAAAGAAAAAATTCTAGATCGCCTGCGAAATGTCGGTCAAATCAATATCAACGCCGATGCACAGCTTTTTAATGTATCAACTTCGACATTGCACAGGGACCTTGAAGATCTGGAAAAGCAGGGGCTGGTTCAAAAAGTTATGGGCGGAGCCATTTTAGGTGAAAGTGACCGCTTCGAGACCCATTTCGATAAACGTCTGAAAACCAGGTCTGCGCAAAAAAAAGCCATCGCCAAAAGGGCGGTTAAATATGTTAAGGACGATACCTCTATTTTTTTGGATCATTCCTCTACCACACTTTATATGGCGCGCGAAATCAAGCGGCGGCGGTTTAAAAATCTGGTAGTACTTACCAATTCACTCAGAGTAGCGGAGGAACTGGGTGGAACCCAGGGAATTCAAGTGATCAGCACCGGTGGTATTGTCGAAGGTGAGTTCAAAGCGCTTTCAGGACGTTGGGTTGTGGAATCCTTTGAACGAATCAATTTACATCAGATTTTCATTTCCGTTGGGGCCATTTCATTGGAGCATGGTTTGATGACTCAGGTTCATTTCATTCATGAATTGACTCCGACGCTAATCTCGCGAAACCAACATATCAATGTGCTTGTAGACAGCAGTAAATTTTTTAAGATCGGAACATTTCAGATTTCACCTTTGAAACCTTCCTGCACGATTTTTACCGACCAGGATCTGCCCGATGAAATCCGAGTTCAAATCGAAAAGAAGGGAATTTCCGTCATCCTTTAGAGAGCACTACTTCAATCGTTTTGTTCTTATCCGGCAAAAAGGTAAATCTAAAAGCGGAAATGCATTGATTGGAATAGACGATGTCCGGAAATAACTCGATAGAGGCACCCGAATCGATCCGGGATAGATGTCGGTTTAATCGAAGTCCATCCAGCGCTTGCAGTTGTCTGTCAAGCGCTATACCCACCTCTTTATGATCGTCAGCAAACCGAAAATTATTAATTTGTTTCCCGTTAAAATGCCATACCACAGCGCAGACTTTCATCCACTTAACTCGATTGTCGATGCTGAGGCATTTCATTGTGTCAAATCCGTTTAAAAATTTTACGTCGGCAAGAAACCGATTAAATACATTGCTAACCGGTTCTGTAAAGGATGTAACGGCTCTAAAATGTCTTTCAGCATTTCCGTCAATCGCAAGGATTTCCTCATAAGCACTTTTTCGCTTTTCAGCAGTAAGCTCTGATTGCGCTCGGATGATGAGATCGCGTATAGCCCGGCGTTTGATCATGTAAAACATCCGATTGGCGTAATCCATGGACTGCCCGCAACCAGGACCAGATAGATCTTTTTGATCCGGATATAGTGCATGCAATAAAAAATGACAAAAATCATCCAGATAGAACCATGCTTCTAAAATTTCATCAGCTGTCAGGTCGTCGGTTTCGGTAAAATTTTGTCCTTCAAATTCTCCGGCCTCATTTGTGTTGATTTTGGGATTACGATCCGGCCAATTGAATTGGTTTTTCCTGCGATCTATCAATCTTACCGACTGATCTTTCAATATTTTGGTGCCTGGGTAAGGAATTGCTATTGCAACCGATGCATGCTTTGTAATCCGATTGTATGGGGGATGATCCATCATAAAAAGAGCAGATCGGAAAATACTCTGCCAGCCTTGTCCGGGAAGACCGGCCAGCAGATAAAAGGCGGTGTGGATCTTTAAATCGTGACACCAATTTCTAAGTTCAGTCACCCGATCAAGATCAATGTGTTTGCCCAATTGCCTCAGCAATACCCGATCACCGGATTCAACACCGATCTGAATAAAACGCAAACCGGCTGACTGCATCTGTTTTAGATGCGCATATTCCAGTTGATCGGCTCTGGCTTCTGCGGTCCATGCGATTCTCATACCGGAATCCCCGATCAGCCGGCAAAAGGTATCGATTCTTTTTTTGTGGTTCAGAAAAGTTTCCTGAACAAACGCAAAGTTGCGGAACCCTTCTGCAAAAAGACCCTTTATCTCTTCGACAATATTTTCAGCACTTCGTTCTCTGATTTTGCTGCCGTGAATGGCTCCCTGAGCGCAGAAAATACAGTCATGCGGACAGCCATAGCCGGATAGAATATAGATTAGCTCCTTCCTGTTCTCTTTGCGATCCCTTGTATGTTTCCGGAACAGCCCTAAACTGTCTGAAGGGAACGGATACGCGTCAAGCGGCAATACGGGTATTCGCAATGCATTCGAAAATACACGGCCTTGCTCATTTTTAAAGGCAATACCGTCTATAGATGAAAAATCGGAATTTTCAGCGCTGCTAATCTGCATTGCCAATTCTGATAAAGTCTCAACGCCCTCGCCGATACAGGCCACCTGATATGCGGAGTGCAGCAAATGTTCTTTGGCCATCACAGAGACATGGGGTCCGCCGATAATTCTCAACGCGTCCGGTGCGATCTGTTCAGCAGCGTGGGCAACCGCCTCAGCTTCATCGAGCTGCGCGGAGGTGGCCGTCATACAGACCATCATCGGGGCATGGTGAAGCGGCTTTATAAAATCAGCCAAACATTCCCCAATGGATTGCCGGTTCGATTTTAACGAGAGGTTTAGAACATGGATACGAAATTCAGGGTATTCGCTCTCGTCGTTCAATATGAATGCCTCTTTGCCCAGACGCTTGCAAAATCGTTTTAAAAATGCTCTGCTATTCAGGGCGCTTGTCAGGGTGGCGAGGCTGAGATAGCTTCTGAGCTCGTCTTCTTCTTCGTATCGCCGGGTTCCCAGGGAAGGGTTAACAAACAGGATGTCGGGATTATGATTGTTCAAGTTACTCAAATTTTCGTTCCCTCCTGATGAAACGCCGCACGCATGAATATCCGTAAGACAAGAGATTGATGAAATGGTGAGGGTTATAAATTGATGATAAAGAATGTGAGCATCATAACAGCGTCTTCTTTCGTTGCCATGTTTTTCCTTGGTGTGGGGAGTGCCGTCATCGGAGCTGCATCAAAGAATATCGGTCTGACACCCCATCAGATCGGTCTGTTGATTGCGATCCAGAATCTTGGATTCATCCTTTCGGTCATTGTCTCCGGTTCCCTGGCCGATACGTTCAGTAAAACCATATTGCTGTCATGGACCAGCTTCATTCTATCCATATCTTTTTTCTTTTTCTACGCAAAAGATGCCTTACTTTTTAACTTTTTGGTTATGCTGTGCATCGGTATCGGCATCGGCGGTTACGAAGGTGTGGCCGACACACTGCTCCTGGAGATCCACGATCAACGCGAAAGTCTGTTCATCACGGTCAATCATTTTTTTGCCACTTCTGGTGGCCTCCTTATCACCGTTTATCTGGTTTTTTTGCAGATGGATTGGAGAAAGAGCCTCCTGCAATCGGCCGCGATCGTATTTGTGCTGACCCTCGTTTTTGCCTTTTCCAGGACGGCTTCGAACCGTTTAAAGTCTGATAGTTTCAGGGTCCGATTGGGCTTTTTATTCAGACAACGGCCGGTGATGACGCTGTTCATCCTTGCCTCCTGCGCAACCGGAATCGAACTTGCCACGATAGGGATTCTGACCAGCTTTTTAATGGATCTTCGTGATTTTGACCAGGTGACTTCCAAGATCGGACTGATAATATTTATTTCAGGGATCGCCTGCGGCCGGCTTCTTCTGGGATTCATCACCGGCAAAGATCGTTTGGTCGATACCATCGCCCTTTTGTTTGGTCTGACCGCTCTCTGTTCAGGCGTATTGTATTTTATTCGATTGGGAAATGGTGCAACCTATTTGATGCTGTTTATAACCGGTGCAACCATTTCCGCTCTTTTTCCTCTGATCATTACGTTTGCGGGAATCAAGTATAGCGCCGCCAAGGGAATGATACTCGGCATGGTAAAGCTCGGCGTGCCTGCAGGCGGAATGCTTGTGCCGTTTTTCATCTCGGTGGTGACAAAATACGGCCCCTTTGAATTATCACTTGGGCTTTTTCCGCTGATCGGGATGATCGGATTTTGGCTTCTTCTGATCAACAGGAAAGAATTGCAATCATCTGCTACCCATTAAGTGATTCATGATGAGCAGGTCGAGTTCTTCATAATCGCGCTGCGTAATAAGCTCCTGCATCTGTTGTTTATCCAGGCTGCGAACCAGATCGACCAGTCGCAGAAACACCGTGCGACTGTTGGAGAGATGTTTGGTCGATACCCCTGCCTTTTGGGTCCGCATCGCCTTTACGTCCAACCCGACATATTCGCCGTTCAGCCCATAGTTGTAAGCTTCAAGGATGCGGACCTGATTAAAGGCACGGCGAATATCAACTGAGCCGAATGATTTATCTTCATCGAATTTCATGGCGTTCTGATCGTTAAGATGAACGGTCCAGAGCTTGTGGTGTGCCAGGGCATATCCCATCTCATCTGATGGGTCCAAACCGGCAAGAATGGCATGGGCGCTTTCGATGTTCACGCCGACGCGGGTGGGATCGCTGCAAAGGTATGCCAGGCCGACAGCGTGTCCGGTTGTGGGGATAAATGCCTGATCCATCGGTTCGTTGGGTTTGGCTTCAATGGCAAATCGCATATGCGGGCTATATGCCAACATGGCATCGAGCGCCTGAACCAATTGATCGACCGCCTTTTTCGAATCCTTGCTTTCACGGATGTAAGTCCCCTCTCGCGCCAGCCATAGAACCACCAGGTTCGTTCCCATTTCCTGAGCGATATCGATGGTGCGTTTACTCCGCTGCATGGCATATTCTCGATGGCTCGGGTCATTCGAGGTAAAGGCGCCATCAATCGTACGTGGATCTTCCCAAAGCCGCGGCGCCACGAACTCAGCGGCCAGTCCGTGGTCTTGGAGTTGTTTTTTAACCGTCCGGGCCTTTTTTGTAACCTGCTGAGGCTTGAGTTTATTCAGGTCGGGGATGGCATCATCATCGTGAAATTGAACCCCGTCGAATCCAAGTTTTTTGTAAAAAGTCAGCTTCTTTTCATAAGTCAACTCGTCTCTCGCCGTCGGACCGAAAGGGTCAGCACCTCCATGAATATTCCAGGGTCCGAAGGAAAATCTGTAATGCTGATCTGCCATGCTATGCCTCCTTTAATCGAAAAAGTGTATAATCGAACTGTGAAATTTCCAAAAAATCGATACGCGGTTAAATCTGTACCGGGTTTCTCTAAATCAGGGTTTTAGGATGCTGCAAATGATATTTAATCTTGTTGACGAACTTGGCGGCAGTTGCACCGTCTATGGTTCGATGATCGATCGACAGGGTCATCTTCATAACATCGCTAATCCGTAAATCGCCGTTCTCTGTGACGATCACTTTCTTTTCACTTGTCCCAACGGCCAAAATGGCACTTTCCGGTGGATTGATTATAGCTAAAAAATTTTCAACATTCAACATTCCCATATTGCTGATGGTAAAGGTGCTCGGCGCCAGCGTGGCCTGTTTGCCCGATTTTGCCAAACCGATGAGGCGCTTTGTTCCCCGGGCAATCTCTTTTAAGTTCCGTCTGTCCGCTCGGGTCAGCACCGGAACGACCAGACCTCGATCCAGATTGACTGCGATGCCGATATTGATGTCCTTTAAATAAACAATGTTTTCACCTTCAATGATGCAGTTTACTGTGTAAAATTCTTCCAATGCCAAAGCGGTCGCCCTGATCAACATATCATTGAGAGAAATGGCCTCTTCGCCACCCTGGTTCAGCCTGTCTCGGGCTTTAAGCGCTTGTGTCATTTCAACGGATACGGTCACGTAGAAATGGGGTGCATTTCGCTTACTCTGAAGCATCCGCCTAGCGGTGACTCGTCTTATTTTAGACATCGGTGCGATTTTTCCTCGACCATCTTCGGCTTTAGCTATTAAGGAAGAGGGCGACACCGGTAATTTTTTCTGCTGTTCTATATATGACAGTACATCTTTTTCCGTTATTCTACCTTTTGGTCCAGTACCCTTTACCTTCGCGAGATCAACATTTTCGGCACCGGCTATCTTTTTTGCTCTTTGGGAGGCTTTGACGCTGTTTTTTTCAGCCTTGCCCCCGGCTTTCAGCTGCGCTCGGATCTTTGAAACATCAATTCCTTGATCTTTCTTCTCATCTTCGACACGCATCATTTCCAAATCGATTGTCTCGTCCGGTTTGCCAACAACGCCTATCACGGAAAAAATTGGAACCTTTTCTCCCTCCCGAGCAATGATCATTAAAAGAACCCCATCCACGGGCGCTTCCAACTCAAAAACCGCCTTTTCAGTTTCAACTTCACAAATGACTTCACCTTTTTTTACCGGATCACCTTCAGCTTTCAGCCAGCTTACAACGGTCCCTTCTGTGATGTCCTGCCCACCTTGTGGCATGATGATATCGGTTGCCATAATTGATGAATCCTCTAAACCATCTTCAATATCCCTTCCACGATTTCCTCGACCGAAGGAACAGAAGCTTTTTCAATATTAATGTTGTAAGGAATGGGTGTATTTTTGCCCGCGATTCGCATGACCGGCCCATCCAGGTCATCATAGGCATCTTCCATGATCATCGCGGCAATATCACCACCAATACCTCCCTGCTTGCAGGCCTCATGAACGACAATCACGCGTCCGGTTTTGCGAGCTGAATCCAGTATGGTCCCCTTATCCAGCGGTGTCAGAGTTCTCAAATCAATCACTTCAACATGGATTTCTTCTTTTTCCATGAGCGCAGCCGCTTCGAGACATTTTAAGGTCATATATGAATAGGTAATCAGCGTCACATCTTTGCCGGATTTTTTAATGGAAGCCTTGCCGAATGGTACGAGATATTCTTCATCCGGAACGTTTCCTTTGCTCATATATAGCAATTTATGTTCGATAAATATTACCGGCCCATCATCGCGTATTGCGGTTTTCAGGAGGCCTAAAGCGTCCAGTGGCGTTGAGGGCATTACAACCTTTAAACCCGGTATATGATAAAAAAGTGCCTCCAGGCTCTGAGAATGCTGTGCTGCCAGACCATTTCCCGCTCCGCCCTGGGTCCGTAGAACCATCGGAACCTTGCCCTGCCCGCCGGACATAAATTCATATTTGGCTGCCTGATTCACGATTTGATCCATGACAAGTGTCATGAAGTCGATAAACAAAATCTCCACGACCGGTCGCGTGCCGACAAGTGCAGCACCCACCGCGCATCCGGTGAAAGATGCTTCGGCGATGGGGGTATCAATGACCCGCTCCGGCCCAAATTTTTCAAAAAGCCCTTCCGTCACTTTATATGAGCCGCCGCGTTCCGCGATACCGACCCCCATGCAAAAAACCAAAGGGTCTCGATCCATCTCCTCCAAAAGCGCCCGATTCAGGGCTTCGCGATACATCAGTTCAGCCATATGTTTTCTCCTGGACCCAACTGAGCTAAGCTCAATTAAGTGTTGATTGATACCTGTTATCGGTTAAATCTCGGCTAAAAATGCATCCACAGAAGGTTCGGGGCTGTTTTTGGCAAATTCAACGGCTTCTTGCAACTCTGCGTCAACCTCACTTTCGAGTCGACGCATCTGATTTTCGTCAATTTGTGCGCGTAGTAATATAAGCGGATCCCTGGCTTTCCATTTTGCCATGACCTTCGGATCCATATAAAGACCCGGGTCATTTACATGGTGCCCACCGTGTCGATAGGTTTTTGCTTCGATAAGGGTCGGCCCCTCTCCGTTGAGCGCTCTTTTAGCAGCCAATTTCGTCTCAAGATAGACCCCAATCGCCTCATTGCCATCGATGCAAATTCCCGGCATGCCATATGCCTGAGCTCTGCTTGCCAGGTCGCAGGAGGCAGCCGCATACTCTACCGGCGTTGATACAGCATAATGGTTGTTCTCCAGTATATAGATTACCGGTAAATGATAAATGGCGGCCAGGTTTAGCGATTCACCGAAAACGCCGTTGTTTGATGCACCATCACTGAAAAACGCCACAACAACCTGCTTGCTTCTTTTGATTTTGATCCCCATTGCCGCTCCGGTTGCGATCGGAATTCCCCCGCCCACTATCCCGTTGGCGCCTAAATTGTTGTTGTCCTTGCTGGAAATATGCATCGACCCGCCCCGGCCTTTGCAGTACCCGGTTTTGCGACCCAAAATTTCGGCCATCATCCGTTTTAAGTCTGCCCCCTTGCTGATACAATGACCATGTCCGCGATGGGTGCTGACAATATAGCCCTGCGAGCCGATCGCCGCACAGGCGCCGGCGGCAATAGCTTCCTCCCCCAAATACGGATGCAGATAACCGCGAATGAAGCCCAGTCGGTACAATTCGACGCATTTGAGCTCAAACTGGCGTGTTGCGTAAATGTTTCGATAGATCAGCATAAGTGTTTTTTTGTCAACATCTGATGCTAAATATTTTTTTCGCCCCTTTTTTTTTGGTGGTGCGTGCGTTGCCATCTTTCCCTCTACGGTTAACTTTGATTAAAAGCCATTTCAAAAGATTATGTTCTGTTTGCTTAGAAAATCGTCTACCTCTTTTTTCGATGGCAACGCGGGGATGACGCCCTTGGTCTGAGTTGTCAGCGCAGCGACGGCATTGGCATAGCGACCAAACCGTTTCATGTCGTTCAGCGTCAACCTGCCCGATTGTACATCCACAGTGATCAACCTGGAGAGCAGACCGGCAATGAACGCATCGCCGCTGCCGGTGGCATCGACTGTTTTAACTTCAAAGCCCGGAATTCGCACGCCCCCTTCCTGGTTGTGAAGATAACACCCTCCAGGACCTAGCGTGACCGCAACCAGTTCCGGGCCTTTATCCAAAAGAGCCCTGCAGGCACGTTCTATATTTTCCACAGTATCTTGGGTAAGCAGATTCAATTCTGTTTCATTGATTTTAAGGATGTGAACCTGAGAAATCGCGGGCATGATTCGTTGTCTTGCATCATGGGGGCTTTCCCATAATCCTGGACGATAGTTGACATCAAAAGAAATCAGACTGCCGGCTGTTTTGGCAATCCGCACCGCCTCCATAGTGGCGTCCGAACTGGGTTTCTGTGCCAAACTCAGAGATCCAAAATGGAGCGCTTTTGTTGCCTTCAACAGGTTCACATCGAGTTCATCTGTTTTAAGCAGCATATCTGCGCCTGGGTTCCGGTAAAATAGAATTTCATAGTTATTTTCATCCAGCATGGCTATAAAAGCCAATCCGGTGCGAGCGTCTTTGTCATAGCGGATACCGCGAACATCAACGTCATTTTCTTTTAAAATGGCCGTCAGATGATGACCGAATGCATCATCGCCCACCTTTCCGATAAATGCCGTGCGCAGTCCGATGCAGGACCCGGAAACCGCTACATTTGCCGGCGCTCCTCCAGGAACCGGTCGAAATGAGGATACCTTTGTAAGGTCTCGGCCGATTTCTGCCGGAAACATATCGATTAAAACCTCCCCGAGACTTGTAATATCAATTTCTTTCATTCTGACCATTTTTCCCTT
>CAZSON010000002.1:0-37387 GCA_964608375.1 uncultured Desulfobacter sp.
GAAAGACAATCCCTTTTTCTCTGCATATGGCAGACAGTTCTGAAATCGGTTCAATTGTTCCAATTTCGTTGTTAGCATGCATTACCGATACCAGAATCGTTTGAGGGGTTATTGCCTTTTCCAGACGCGCTGGGTCTACCAAGCCGTATTCGTCCACTTTAAGGAAAGTCACCTCAAAATCCATTCGCTCGAAGAATCGAGCGGAGTTGAGAACCGAGTGGTGTTCAATGGCAGAGATGATGATATGCTTTCCTTTTTTCTGCCTGGCAAAAGCGACGCCCTTGATCGCAAGATTGTTGGCTTCAGCTCCAGATGAGGTGAAAATTATTTCTTCGGCATTTGCACCAATGAGCTTTGCTATCTTCTGCCGCTGCTCCTCCATAACCTCCTTAACGTTTGAACCGATGTCATAGACCATAGAAGGATTCCCAAAATACTGATCAAAATAAGGAAGCATGGCTGCGATGACTTCTCTTCTCACCGGTGTGGCTGAGGCATGATCCAAATAAACCTGCTTCATATCGAGCTCCTTCATTTAACCTTCCGAATATAGAGTTTGTAACAATCCTCGTCTTCCTCTACACCGATAAATTCCTGGCCACACTTTTCGCACCACTTAGGAATATCTTCCAGAGCGCCGTCATAATCGGTCAGCACTTCCAAGATCTGTCCCTTTTTTAGGCACTTTAGCTTGTCACCCGGTTCCAGGAGATGGAGAGGACACATACGGCATACCAGGTCTAAAGTGGCATCAGCTGACTGTTTATCAACAAATTTCATTTTTATTCCCCTTTTTTTCCATGACACCTCTTTTGATGAGCCGATTTCAAACCGCCCGATCGACTATGATTCCCGATGTAGACCAGTTCCGGCTTTTTTAACACCACTTTCGTGTCCTGGGGGACGCTTTCCGTAATCCATACATTTCCACCGATAATCGATCTGGCGCCTATTATCGCCTTCGCACCTAACAAAGTCGCATTTGAATAGATAATCACATCATCCCCAATGGTGGGATGCCGCTTCTGGTTCCTGAATTGATCGATCTCGTCCGCCGGAAGGGATAAAGCGCCCAGGGTCACGCCCTGGTAGATCCTCACCCGGTTTCCGATTTCCGTGGTTTCTCCTACGACCACACCGGTACCATGATCGATAAAAAAGCGTTGCCCGATTGTTGCACCAGGATGAATATCAATACCGGTGCGACTATGGGCATATTCGGTCATCATTCGCGGCAAAAGTGGCACCTTCATTTCATAGAGGTTATGCGCCATACGGTAAACGGAAATGGCGAACAGCCCGGGATAGCTGAAAATAATTTCATCATAGCTCTTTGCCGCAGGATCTCCCGCATAGGCCGCATCAATGTCTCCTGCCAGCATCGCCTTTAAATCAGGGAGTGATTGGATAAATTGAAACGCGGTTTTATGACTCGTTTCCAAACATTTCGAGCAGGGCATATCCAAACGGAGGCACTCATGCTGAATAGACAGAACAATCTGTTGTGAAAGCCGATTAAAAAGGGCCATCGCCTCCTGACACAAAAAAGGCTCTAAATTGATCGGGTCCATCCGGGTTTGGATGAAATATCCCGGAAAGATCAGGCGTCTGGCCTGTTGGATGATCTCAATGACCGAGGTCTGAGACGCAATCGGTGTAATGTCCACGTGTTCGAAAGACAGGGCTTTTTCTTCAGAAGGGCCCAACAGCTGCTGAACGGTAGTTGGGACTGTTTCATAAAACCGGGTTACGGTTTCGCTATCCCTTTTAATTTGCTTTGATTTTAAAGATGGAACGGTCATTTTCAGCTACCCTCTTAATTTTTAATAAAATGTTGAAACCGCCAAATCGACTTTCAAACCGATTTGACCCTTGCAGATTAATAATACCACAATGTAGTATGAATGTCAACCGGTTGAGCTTAAATGCCGGGCATATTCTCCATCAGATTTCCTGCGCGTGGTCACACTTTCCATCCATCCGGGCAACCAAAATGAATCGTTCTGATCGGATGTTTTTTTATGCGGTTAAAAAACAACAGTTAACCTGATCGGATGGCCCGTTCAATATAGCCACCACCAAGTACGGTATCTCCACTGTAAAAGACTGCTGACTGTCCAGGCGCTACCGACATCTGAGGGGTGTCAAATACTATTTTAGCCTTATCGTTTCCATGTGGAAACAGCGTTGCCGGAATCTCTTTATGGTTCAACCGGATCTTTGCATCTATCCGGTGTTGTCGGTCAAGCCGATCGATAGCCACCAGGTTAAGGTCCTTTGCGATCAACCCTTTGCAAAAAAGACTCTCCCTGTTACCAACAACGATCCGGTTGTTTTCAGCATCAATTTTCGTCACATAGAGCGGCCGGTCCGATGCAATCCCCAGCCCCCTACGCTGCCCGATGGTGTAATGGATGATCCCTCTATGCCGTCCCAGGAGATTTCCATCTTCATCCACTACATCGCCATCCTTTGTCTCCTCCTCCCTGAAAAGAGCCGCATAGTCTTTGCCAGCAATAAAATCCTGACTTTCCGCCCGGTCGGCTGTTTCAAGTTCCATAGATCGTGCCATTTTTCTAACCTCCGCCTTGGTGTAATCGCCAAGGGGAAAGAGGGCGCGGGAAAGCTGATTTTCAGTTAACCGATAAAGAAAATAGGTCTGGTCTTTTGACCGGTCTTCAGCCTTTTTAAGCAGCACCTTTCTGCCGGTTTTTTCCAGCTTTGCATAGTGCCCGGTGGCAAAAAACTGAAAACCCAATCCTTTTTCCATCGCCTTTGCCAAAAGAAAGCCGAATTTTATTATTTGGTTGCATACCACGCAGGGATTCGGTGTTCTCCCCATGAGATACTCACGCTTGAAATATCCGATAACATGCTTTCTGTACGCTTCTCTCAGGTCAAACGTGTAATATGAAATGTCTAGTTTTTTACAGACCTGTGCAGCCGCTTCAACATCCTCTGTTTCCCCCGGACCATAACATCCGTGTCTTCCGATCTCCTTGAGTTGCCCAGGACCATCAAATATCTCCATGGTGACACCGACCAGGTCATAGCCTTTTTCTTTGAGCAGTGCCGCAGCGACCGAAGAATCAACCCCTCCGCTAAGCCCGACGGCAACTTTTATTTTGTCATGCGGTGTTACCATCTTAAAACGCATCCAGAAACATGGTTTTTTTCTCTCCCCCATGCCGGTGGGTAACACGGGCGGTATTCCGAACAGATGATGTGGTATATGCTGCCAATTTCCCGAGTGCAGTCTTTAAATCGCTTCCCTGAAGAATCACGGTGGGACCGGAAAAATCAAATGGAACAAAGAGATGATCACTCTCTTTCCAAAGATTCCTCAACACATTGCATTCATTTTCATCGCGTGCGACAATCACCTTGTCGCCGCTTTCCAGTCGAAAATGCCTTCCTGTCTTAAGAAGGGGGATATCTCCCATGGATGGGTTTTTTGTGAACATAAAATAATCACGTATTCGCTCTGCAAAATTTTTGTCGGTCAAAAGACAACCGCCTGCCGGGCAGGGATAATCACGGATACCCTTCTCAGCGGCGAGCGAAATCTGAGTTTTCCTTGACCGCCCGGTAATCGCCAACAATTTATTCCTATCGACCCACCCTTGACGTTCCGGAACTGTCGGTTCAAAATGTGCGGCCGAGAGGGGTCGTAAAAGATACTCCGGGAAGCCGGATTCCGCTGCGATCATCTCCATCGCACGCTTGTGTTGAGACATGGGACGCTGGCCAAGGACTTCACCGGTAAACATAAAATCCGCCCCTATTTTTTGCATGTATTCACCGGCTTTTATTATTTTTATGATCCTGCAGTCGATACACGGATTCATCTGGGACCCATACCCGTGTTTCGGATGCTTCACCATATCCAGATATTCATCTCTCAACGCGATTTGCTTAAGCGATACGCCGCCCAGTCCTTTTACGGCCGTGACAGCCGCTGCACATCCTGCTTTTTTTGGTGTACAGGTGCAAAAGGGGGAGGTAAAGTTGACGGCACACACCTCAATCCCCTGCTCCAGCATGAGTTTGGCGGCAAGCGTGCTGTCGAGTCCACCGGACAATAGACCGACCGCTTTTGTCATTATTTTTGTCGCGTGCATCGACAATAGTCCTTTCACCACTCGAATCCGATGAAGACCGTCGGCCCCTTAAACGTGAGATCGACATCCAGGGGAAGGCTTTTCTCTTTGGCATCAATATTGATTTGTCGATAACCGGCGCCGATATGGAATCGAGATGCAAATCTGGCCAACACAGATACCTGAAATTCAAGATAATCGGCCTCAACATCACTAATCTCCCAGGTACCGCCCAGCAGGGAAGCGCGCAACCTTAAAAATGAAAAAGGATCGCTCTCGACAAAGCCGCCAAAAAACAACATGCCGGAATCAACATCCGCTCTTTCGGACCCGTTTCGAGCAGAAGCGGCTTTTGCCTCGATGGCGAAATATTCCCCTCCAATCATCAATCCGCCGTGAAATGCTTCAGGACCGAGGTTAAAACGGTAAAGACCTTGCATCACGGTCATTTCGATGGAACTTGAAATATTTTCATTTATGTTAAATATCTTATCCCCGAAATGAATTGTACGATCGATTGCATTACTTGCGGAAGCGTCCAGCTTGAATATGGATAGGCCAAACTGATGGGTGTTACCGATAATAAAGCGGATGCCTGGAACCGTTTCAGTGTCTCCGTACCCAAAATCATTCTCAAGGTCTATCTTTTCCCCTTCGAGCCCATCGATGCCGACCGAAGCCTGACCTTCGGGCTTCATCAACCAGAAAAATCCCTCTACCTCCCCTAAAGCCCAGGCCGGGACTGCGGAAAACATCCAGATAACACAAATAGTCATTATTTTAAGCATGTTATATTTTCCTTCTTTAAAACTCAGCGTTTCCTTTTATCGATCGGGATATACTTCATTTTTTTGGGCCCGATGTAAATCTGGCGGGGTCGGCTGAGCTTCCAGTTGGGGTCATCTGCACTCTCCTTCCACTGGGCGATCCACCCCGGAAGGCGACCGATAGCAAACATGACCGTAAACATATTGCTAGGTATGCCGATGGCGCGGAGAAGAATGCCGCTATAAAAATCGACGTTTGGATAAAGATTATGTGAAATAAAATAATCGTCCGTCGATACAACCTCTTCCAGTTCCTGTGCGATGTGGAGCAGAGGGTCTTGTACATTGAGTTTTTTCAGGATGTTACCACAAGTCTTTTTCATAATCTTGGCACGGGGATCATAGGTTTTGTACACCCGATGACCAAAACCCATCAGTCGAAAGGGATCCTTTTTGTCCTTTGCCTTTTCTACCGCTCGAGACACATTGCCGCCTTTTTCCGCAATGTCGGAAAACATTTCGATAACCGCCTGGTTGGCGCCTCCGTGCAGGGGACCCCACAGGGCTGCAATGCCGGCAGAAATGGCAGCATAAAGATTAACCCGCCCGCTTCCCACCAACCTCACCGCTGAAGTTGAACAGTTCTGTTCATGATCGGCGTGTAAAATCCAAAAAGTGTTCAGGGCCCGGACAAGCTCCTTATCGATAATATAGGGTTTGACAGGATTGTCGAACATCATATTCAGAAAGTTTGCACAATATGAAAGGTCAAAACGTGGATAGATTACTTTATGCCCCCTGGAAATTCTATAAGACATGGCAGCAAGAGTGCGGATTTTTGAAATCAAACGAGTCACCGTAATGTTGATCTCCTCCTCCACGGTCTGAAGCTCTGGATAAAAGCTCTTCAATGCGTTGACCATCGACGAGAGAATCCCCATGGGATGGGAACCTCTCGGAAAATTTTGAAAGAAAAACTGCATGTCCTCATGCATCATCGATTGATCATTCAGAAGAACAGAGAAGCGGCGCAATTCATTTCGAGTTGGTAAGACACCATTGATCAAGAGATATGCCGTCTCTGTAAACGTGGATCGCTCGGCGAGTTGCTCAATCGGAATTCCACGGTATCGAAGTATGCCCTTTTCACCATCCACAAAGGTGATGGCGCTGGAGCAGCTCCCTGTATTGGGAAATCCTGGATCAAACGTGATCAATCCGGTCTCTTGCCGCAATGAAGTAATGTCGATAGCCTTCTCATTTTCCGTGCTGGTGATTAGGGGCAGCTGATAAGTTTTTTTCCCATGAACAAGTTTTACATATTCACTCATATTTTACCTCATATTGCATCGGATGCTCAATTTTTTAGGGAACGGTTTTTATTCAGAGATGGATCTGATCCCGAAAAATCTTTTTATATGCCATAAATCTTAAAAAAAGTCAATACAAATGACCACTTTATTAAAGAGCCCTGTAGTTCTCTTTTTATCTTGCAATAATTTTTCTCTCTCCCCCTTGACATCCGGTAACGTATTGTATATTAGAACTTTAAAAAATTTTCGACATATGAACACAAACCAAAATAATGCAATGTAATCGTCGTTATTTCCTCAAATTCGGAATCTTTTCTGCGATAGCTTCTTTCCAGCCGGCTCTCGCATTTGCATATGCAAAGCGGTCTTTGCCTTCCCGCAGATCGCTTTCCTTTTATAATACGCAAACTACCGAACGCCTTTTTGTCAACTATTATCGTAAAGGAAAGTATCAACCGAATGCACTGGAAGAGATTAATTATATCATGCGCGATCGCCGTACCGGAGAGATCAAGACGATAGATATCCGGCTCCTTGACCTGCTTTGTGCCATTTCATTGAAACTCAATACACGTTCACCCTTTCATATTATTTCGGGATACCGATCGCCGTCCACAAATGCCATGTTGCGCAGGAAAAATCGGCGGGTGGCTAAACATAGCCTGCATATAAAAGGAATGGCGGTTGATATCCGTCTGCCGAAGATCAAAACCGCTTTATTGCGGAGGGTAAGCGTGAAGCTGAAGCAGGGGGGAGTGGGATATTACAGAAGGTCAAATTTTGTGCATGTCGATGTCGGCCGAGTACGGTACTGGTGATCCCCAAACCGAGGTGTAAATCTTAAGTTGATAAATAAACTTTCACGGCCTTGGCGGTCTTTCCGCCAGCGCTTTATCAAGAGGCCTGTCACGGTCGTAAATATCATCTCTAAAATGAATTTCCCCTGTTTTATCCACCCAGGCAGTCCAATAGAGCAAATGAACGTTGAGCGGATTTGAAATTCCAATTGATCTTGTTTTACCGCGATCAACTGCAGCCATAATCTTTTCTTTTGTCCAATTTGGATCATCTTTTAGCAAATAGACCGCAAGCTTCACCGGTTTTTCAGCACGGATGCAGCCGGAGCTGAAGCTTCGGATGTTCTTTTGAAATAATTCCTTACCCGGCGTATCGTGAAGGTATACGGAAAATCTATTCGGAAACATAAATTTTAAACGTCCGAGGGCATTTTGAGGCCCTGGTTTCTGAACCAGTCTATATCGAAAGCCCCTGCGGTTTACTTTCGACCAGTCTATAGACCTTGGATCTATCGATGGTGCGCCGGTTTGCCAGTTTGCATATACTGTCATATTATGAAGAGACAGATAGTTGTGGTTTTCACGAAGTTTTGGGAGAATGTCCTTCACGGCGATACTCATCGGGACATTCCAAAATGGATTAAGTACAATGTATTTCATTTTTGAGCTAAAAACAGGTGTGCGCCGGTAAGTTCTCCCTACAACAACGCGCATATCCATTACGGTTTCCCCATGTTCAATGAGGCTTAATTTAAAGTCCGCAATGTTGACCAGGATATAACGCTGGCCGAGGTTTCGGGGAATCCAGCGCCAACGTTCCATGTTCAATTCGATCTGTCGTGCGCGCGCTTTTGCCGGAACATTTAGAGCAGCCCTGGTTTCCGGCCCGACAATGCCGTCACTTTTTAAACCGTATATTTCTTGGACGCCACGGACGACTTCGTCCAGTTGTTCGTCAAAAATCTGACCATTTTCCTCTGCCATAGATTTTGAGTCATCGAAAAACAACAGTCGTTTACGCAGTTTTTCGACACGCTCTCCCCGATCTCCTATTTTCAGACTCGATCCAGAAGCGAGATGCGGCCAGCCGCCATTTTTTGCAATTTTTCGGTAACGTATCAGCATCTGTCCGAGTCCGGTATACCCTGGATGAGAAGGCTTGAGTTTGTCTAAAGTTTTTCTTATTTGATTCGTATCGAGCGCGGCCTGAAGAATATCGACCAGATTTACTTCGTGGGTAAAGACAAACCATCCGGTATGGATCGTTTCGGGGTTGACCCGACCCGCCAGCAGGTGAGAACTGTACATAAGAAAAGAATCCGTAAGAAGTAGATCGAAGTCTGCCATATCTTTCGCAGAAGGCGGTATTTTCTTTAAATGTCTCTCCTCCGCCTCAGCGAGTAACGCTTTAATTTTGGCCAGATGATAATCCTCAGGGTTCAGTCCCTCCTGGTCAGCCACCTGGATCGCCGCAATCAGCGCTTTTGCTTGTGAAGAAAATTCCTTATCTGAAATCCACGCGGGTTTAAAATCTCTTTGGCGATAAAACCGGGGAATGACTGAAATGCCGCAAATAATTTCGCCCTGACAGACAAACTTTTTTTTGCGATCGGCGGACCCGACCCCGCTGCGCAAGTGGGCAGTGATTGTCTCAGAGAGGGTTTCGGTCGCCCAAACCGGCCAGGTCGTTGTCTGATGGAGAAAGATAATAAAAAGACCCCATAGAAATAATAAAAACGTCGCACGTGTCTTCGAAAATTTTTGTTTTTCTCTCATTCGGTTATATCTTCAGCTTAGGTTCGCCCCCAACTGCAAGGGCAAATAGAAGCTCCTGGGTCATAGATCCATTATCTCCCGTGATACTTCTCTTCAAATGTTTTAACCAGGTTGGTCATGGCCACATAAAAGGGTGTCGGGACTCCATTTGCACGAGCATAATCTACTATCTTTCCCCCCAAAAAATCTATTTCTGTCGGTTTATTATTTGCGATGTCATGGCACATGGAGTCTTTGTGGCTGCCGACCTTGTCTAGGTATTCGAGGGTCTGTTTAAGATAATCTTCCCCCAGGTCATAACCGACCGCCTTTGAAACAGCCATGGCCTCTTGAAAACAAGCATTTGCTATTTCTCTTGTGGGCGAAAAATCCAAAGCCTCTTTTATGGTCAGGTTCGTAATCGCACAAATTGAGGCCATGGTGCATTTCATGATCATTTTTTCCCATACATAACGCCTGATGTCATTGACGAATTCCGTCTCCAACCCGCAATCGGTAAGCATTTTGGCAATCTGAAACCCCAGGCCTCGATTCTTTTGGGCAAATTCTCCGATATGGTTGGGCCGGTTGAAAAAGGCCGCTGTCGCGACCCCCGGGTTTTTCAATGAAACTCCAAAATTCAGTGATACTCGGAAGACGGCTTCGGGGCCGAACCTGTCCGCCACAAGGTCTTCCGGTCCCAGGCCATTTTGCATGGAAATAATCTTCATTCCGGGACGATAAATTGTTTCAAGTTCATCAAGGACTTTTTTGAGGTGAAAAGTCTTTGTGGAAAGAAAAATAAGCGTTGGGTCAAAGTAACCCAACGCGTCAATCCGGCTGGAAAAATTTTTAACCGCTCCCTTGAAAGTCAAAGCTCCTGTAACTGTGATACCTTCTTTTTTGAGTATCTCACCCTGTTCAACCTTGCGACCGATAAGAACGGTTTCCGGGTATTTTCCGAGCAGTGCGGCCGCCAGCACACAACCGGTAGCCCCAATCCCCACAACCGCCATCCGGTGTTCTTCCATGTTGTTTTTCCTTACTTTTAACCGGTTCGTTTATCTGTTAATACGAATTTGAAACAAATGGCTGTCTCTCTCATAATAAGGCAGGTAGAAGCTTTCATCAAGGTCAAGTTCATATGAGTAATGTTTTTATGCAATGGCATTAAGGCGCTGATCGGATATCTTCTGTAAATCATTTAGGTATGATTTGATCAATTGTAACGTTTCATCTTCAGATGCAATTTGCTTTATCGATTCCCGGAACTTGCTGCTGCGCGGGAGTCCTTTTACAAACCAGCCGAGACGGCTGCGCATCATATAACACCCCCGCTTTTCACCCTGGCATCTTATGGTGGATTCCACATATTGTTTCATAATTTCAAACCGCTGGTCAAGGCTCACAGATGGGATTTCCTCACCCCGAAAACAGGACAGTATTTGGAAAAATATCCATGGATTTCCGATTGCCCCCCTGCCGATCATCACTCCGTCACATCCGGTCGTCTTTTGCATCAAAATCGCATCTGCCGCCCCTTTGATGTCTCCGTTTCCGATGACCGGTAAGGATACCGTTTTTTTTATTTTTTCGATAATGGTCCAGTCAGCGGTTCCGCCAAACCCCTGGATAGCGGTCCGTGGATGGATAGTGACGGCATCTACTCCGCATGCATCGGCAATTTCAGCAATGTGAAGGGCCTGGTTACCGGACCGGTCCCATCCGGATCTCATTTTTACGGTCAGGGGAATGGTTATCGATTTTCGAACCGCCTTTATCAGAGCCTCCACCTTTTTGGGCGTATCCATCAGAGCCACGCCCGCTCCGGTTTTGATCACCTTTTTGACCGGGCAGCCAAGATTAATATCGAGTATACTGGCGCCTTTTGATTCAACGATAAGAGCCGCTTCAGCCATAATGTCAGGATCTGAGCCAAAAAGCTGAATGGAGAGCGGTTTTTCTTTTGGATCACTGCTCAGCATCTTCTCGGTCTTTTCCGATTTTTGAACCAGGCCGTGGGCACTGATCATCTCTGAACAGACCAAGGCACATCCCATCTCCCTGGCCAACAGCCGAAATGGAAGATTGGATATTCCGGAAAGCGGTGCCATAACCAGGTTATTATCTAAAAGAAGGGCGCCGATTCTCATTCATGCACCTGTCCGACGATATTTTCTAAATAGAGGGGTTTGCATAACAGAAAAGACAGTTATGATGGCACGGTTGCATGTGATAAGATCCAATATCAACCGAGACCATGCATCCGCACCCCTTGTTTATCCGCTGACCCGCATCTTTTTTCAAAGAAAGACAGCCGCCAAAAATTCTAATAAGCAGATCGTTTGGGATGCAAGCGCTTTGTGTGATGGCCGATGATGCGGGCAGAACATTGATGATCCTTTTTTCACAACATGTCTGAAGTTGTATGTTTTTCCCTTTAAGCTCCTGCTCCATCGCAAGCAAAACCTTTTTTTTCTTTTCGATGCCGGGATCGACGAATGAAAATCCGGGTATGGATTCGTTTATTTTTCGGACCCGTTTTTGAATTTTCGGATAATCATCCATAAAACTGGTGATACACCTTGAGATTCCGTTTTGGGCGGCTCTATGGGCGATGCGCGGAAAATCATCGAAATTGTCCCGTATTCCTCTTTTTTCTGTCTGATAAAAACAGATGGGGTCAAATCTCCAGGTAATAGTCTCAGGTGCAAAACGATCAGTCAAGACGTCCAGTTGATCGAGGCGTTTTTCCAGGGGTGGAACATTCGGCTCAAGCCGTGGGGAATCCGAGTTGAGGGTAAAGTTAAAAAAGAGATGGTATCCCATCTCTTTCAGTCTATCGCCATACCCTTCATTTATGAAAGGATCAAAATTTTTTGACCAAAATACGATAGTGTGGACTTTTTCGGGTGTTGATGGCAGGATGGATACACGCTTGTTGTAAGGATTGGTAATTTCAAATATTCCCTTTTCAATCTGCTTCATAAACCATTTCATATAAAAGGCAGGGATATCGGTCCTTCTGGAAGCAGAGATTACGATGCGGGTGGGAGATTCCATCAGTTATTTTTTTTCATCTTTTTCAGTGATATCACCTTTGCGGAGTGTGAACCGTTTTTCGGGAATTTTTTTTTCAAAGATGTGTCTTCTTTTTTTGAATTTTCCGGACATATTACCCTTTCCAGCTTTATTTTTTTCCCATCCATAGTAAAGGTATCACCGTTAATATAGGAATCTCTTAAAATCCAGGTCACGCTCTGGAGCGGCAGCTGCAAAAAAAGCAATTTTACATGGTACCAGCCTGCTTTTATATCCGGAAAAATCTCTTCAATTCTGGCAAAAACAAGCGGTTTCTCTTCAACATATAGCAGTACAATATCGTTTTCCTGTGACATCTTCTGGATCACCTCTTTATCTAAGCCCGGTTTGAACAGGATTCAAAACGGTTTTATCCGTATTTTTTTTCAAATGCCCTCATAAAATCGACCAGGGCGGAGACCGCCTCAACCGAGGTAGGATTATAAATCGATGCCCGGCACCCGCCTACAGATCGGTGTCCCTTAAGACCACCCAGACCGTTTTCCAAGGCGTTTTGGACAAATATCGCCTCCAGATCTTCATTGGGTAGGCGAAAAGTAATGTTCATCATCGAACGGCTTTCCGGCATTGCCGTACCTCTGTAAAAACCGCTCCCATCGATTACGCTGTATAAAAGTTCCGCCTTTTTACGATTGATCTGTTCCATTTTTCCAAGACCACCGATGGTTTCCTCCAACCACTTCAGTACCAGGTGGATCACATAGATGCCAAAACAGGGCGGCGTGTTATAGAGCGAGTTTTTTTCAACAAAACTGGTGTACTTTAGCATCGTCGGCAGATGATCCGGTACACGTTCGAGCATATCGTCTCTAACAACGACCATACACACCCCTGCTGGTCCTATATTCTTCTGAGCACCGGCATAGATCAATCCGAATTTCTCCAGGTCAAAGGCTCTCCAAAAAATATCTGAGGACATGTCTGCGATCAGCGGAACATCATCTGTATCCGGGAACGACGACCACTGGGTACCTTTAATGGTATTGTTTGATGTAATGTGGCAGTAGACTGCATTGCTGCTGCATTGAATATCCTTCGGAATATAAGAAAAATTCTTATCTTCCGATGATGCTATCACGTTCACGCGTTTCTGCTGTATCCTTGCCTCTGTAATCGCCTTTGTCGACCAGTTTCCGGTATTAATGTAATCCGCCGGGGTTTCCCCATTTAAAAAATTCATCGGAATCATGCAAAATTGCATGCTGGCGCCCCCTTGGAGGAAAAGAACATGAAATTTTTCGTCCAGCTTGAGAATGCGCCTTACCCTGGCGATGGCATCCTCTATGACATCTTTAAACCATTTGGATCTGTGGCTGATCTCAATAATCGACATCCCGGATCCGGCGAAATTGAAAAACGAACCTTGGATTTCTTCCAAAACAGGAAAAGGAAGTGCAGCAGGCCCTGCATTGAAATTATATATTCTTTTTCTCTTCATCTATTTTCTCCATATTGAATCAAAACTGATGTGTCTGGTTTCCTTAAGCGAATCCACCGGATCACGAACCATGGTTTATCCCCGACAGGTGTGGAGCGCATCCATCTATTCAGATATGAAAAATATGTCAACGGAAAATTTAAAGAGACATTGATGACGCTTCGTGTTGACAAGGAACCCTGATTGAAAATAAACTTTAAAAGATAAATGCAAAACGAACCTGTTTGAACACCGTTTCAGCCGACATTGCATCGCTACCTTAGATCCTGCAATATAGGTATAGATCCTAAAAAAAGAAAGCGCATAAAAATGAAAATCTATAACTTTCCTTCAAAAGAGGCTGAAAAAAGACTTTCAACCATTATCAACCGTGGTTTAGGTTACAAACAGAAAGATTTCCTAGAGGTTACCCGTATTCTGGATGATGTCAAGAAAAACGGCGACCGGGCACTGGTAGAATATATCCGTAGGTTTGATGCCCCTGACATTACAGTGAATACTTTGAAAACAACGGAAAAAGAGATGAATAACGCTGCATCTTTAGCCGATAGGTCATTTAAACAGGCTTTAGGTCGTGCAGCATCACAAATAACGTCGTTTCATCAGAGGCAACTCAAGACATCATGGATTGATACGAATCGACCCGGAACCCTCCTTGGACAGTTAATCAATCCGGTCGGATCAGTCGGGATATATGTTCCGGGTGGAAGGGGTGGAAACACCCCATTGGTTTCGTCAATACTGATGTGCGGCATTCCGGCCAGAATAGCCGGTGTAGAAAAGGTGGTTATGGTAACGCCGCCTACCTCAAAAGGAGGTGTAAATCCCTATCTTCTTTTTGCTGCAAGGAAAGTCGGAATTCGTGATGTTTATAAAGTCGGAAGTGCCTGGGGAATCGCCGCGTTGGCCTTTGGTACTGAGACGGTCCCGAAAGTGGATATGATTGCAGGACCCGGTAACATCCACGTTTCCATGGCAAAAAAAATTGTGGCAGATCTTGTCGGCATAGATTTGATCGCCGGACCGAGTGAAATTCTGATTATCGCAGACCGGACCGCAAATCCGGAATTTATCGCCGCAGATCTCCTTTCTCAGGCGGAACATGATCCCCTGGCTTCAGCTCTGTTGGTGACCGATTCGCCTGAAATCGGCGGCGCTGTTGCCCTGGCCATTCGGGCGCAGCTGGAAAATCTTTTGCGTAAAGAGATTATCCAAAAATCGCTTTCCCGGTATGGGGGCATCCTGGTGGTGCCTGATTTAGACACCGCTGTGGCAATCTCAAACCGCATTGCACCGGAGCATCTTGAACTGCATATCAAGGATCATTTTGATTACATCGGACAAATCCGTAATGCGGGCGCTGTGTTTGCAGGAGACTACACCCCTGAATCGGTTGGGGATTATATGGCCGGACCCAATCATGTGCTCCCCACCGCAGGTACGGCGCGATTTGCCTCAGGCCTTTCGGTAGACCATTTTATCAAAAAAACAAATATCCTTCACTACTCCCGTTCTGCCTTCAATCAGGAAGCAAAAGCGATCATCCGCTTGGCTGAAATCGAAGGGCTTGATGCACATGCGCATTCTATCAGGGTTCGATTTCAACATCGTAAGGGTAATAGGCGAAGACCTTGAACAGATTGGTGAAAATGGGAACTTAATAAATCGATTTAGTAGACGCGGCGTCGAAGATATGAAGGTGATTGAGGTTGAAAGCCAGTTTTGTCTTCTCTTTGGGATGCACAGCCCTTCTTCCCTCGCATTTTCCGATTATCTTCAAACCTCCGGTGTCAAGGTGCATATAGGTTTCGCTGCCTAAAGGCTCGGTAACTACTATTTCGGCGTCAAACTTCCAGTCGTCCGGTATATCGTTGCGAGCCTCCTCTAAAAAAATATCCTCCGCGCGCAGTCCCATCACAATTTTTTGTCCCTCACTAATTTTAGCGTCAGGTTTATCGGGAATCGGCAGTTTAAATCCAGCTGGGAAACTAATGCTTAGTTTTTCGTCGTTTTTGTTAATCGTCCCATCGATCAGGTTCATAGGCGGACTTCCAATAAATCCCGCCACAAACGTATTCACCGGATTCTGGAAAAGCTCGATAGGATCCCCGACCTGTTCAATATAACCATCTTTCAAAACGACAATTCGGTCACCCAATGTCATGGCTTCCACCTGATCGTGTGTTACATATATGATAGTGTTTTTCACTCGTTGATGGAGTTGTTTGATCTCCACTCGCATTTGGGTTCTTAGTTTAGCGTCAAGATTTGATAGAGGTTCATCAAAAAGAAAAATATCCGGATTCCGGACAATGGCTCTTCCCATCGCCACTCTTTGTCGTTGACCACCGGATAGCTCGGATGGTTTTCTGTTGAGGAGTTCCTCAATATTTAAAATCCTGGCAGCGTTATTCACCCTTTCCCTGATTTCAGGTTTGGGTACTTTTTGGAGTTTTAACGCAAACGACATATTGTCAAAAACATTCATGTGAGGATACAAAGCATAGTTCTGAAATACCATCGCGATGTTTCGATCTTTGGGCAGGATGTTATTCACCACGCGATTGCCAATCACGATCTCTCCTCCGGTTATTTCCTCAAGGCCCGCAATCATGCGAAGCGTAGTAGATTTACCACATCCCGAAGGACCCACCAAAACGATAAACTCATCGTCTTTAATCGCGAGATTGATAGAATGTACTACTTCATGTTCGCCAAACTTTTTAACTAGGTTTTTTAATGCTATGGTCGTCATAAGATCTCTCCGGAAGCGATCACGGTTCCGGTTTCTCTGTTTCCGCTTTTTAATCGAATTGCCATAATGGCATCGGCGCCATCTTGTATTGCCTCCAAAAAGGCCACAGCACCAAAGATCACTCGTTTACTTTTGTAACCTGTCCGACCAAATATCTTTTCTGTAATCATGATGTCTCCAAAATTAGTCGAATAATGGTTGATGAGAGAAAATTTTTTCGGTGAAAAGAGTATCGCAAAAAAAGACAATTTTACAAGTGATAATTGAAGATTTACTTTAAAATGCCCTATTTCTTCTGGCAAATTGCAGAATTATCTGCTAGTTTCGGTGCATACGTTTGCATAATTTAAGATGGAGGATGGTCATGAAGGAGGATATAAAAGATTTTGAAATGCAAGCTGCGAGAAACCTGCTTCAGGGGGAATTGCCAAAAATTGGCATTCGTCCTACTATCGATGGACGTCTGGGAGGGGTTCGAGAGTCACTTGAAGCCCAGACAAGACATATGGCGTTGAATGTTGCCCGCTTTTTATCCGACAACTTGAGACACCCTGATGGAAGCCCGGTCGAATGTGTGGTGGCTGACAGGTCTATCGGCGGAGTGGCTGAATCGATAATGGCGGCTGAAAATTTCAGACAAAAAAACGTGGGGGTATCCATAACAACAACACCGTGTTGGTGCTATGGCAGCGAAACGATGGAAATGGATCCCAGCATTCCCAAAGCCATATGGGGATTTAATGGCACGGAACGGCCTGGTGCGGTTTATTTGGCGGCAGCTTTAGCCGCCCATAACCAAAAAGGCTTGCCGGCATTCAGCATTTACGGCAGGCATGTTCAGGATGCCGGAGATACTGAAATTCATGAAGATGTCCAGGACAAGCTGATTTCTTTCGCAAAATCCGGTTTGGCGGTAGCCACCCTGAGAAATAAATCCTATTTGTCTATGGGCTCTGTTTCCATGGGAATCGCCGGTTCAATCGTAAACGAAAATTTTTTCCAGGAATATCTCGGAATGAGAAACGAATACGTCGATATGAGCGAGTTTACCAGACGAATCGCGGAGAAGATTTATGACACTCAGGAATTTGAATTTGCTTTGGGTTGGGTAAAGAAATACTGCAAGGAAGGTCCGGATGAAAACCCTCCTTCTACCCGGAAGTCACGAGCCGAAAAAGATCTGGAATGGGAAACGGTCGTTAAGATGACGATGATTGCCCGGGATTTGATGGTTGGCAATCCAAAATTGACTGACCTGGGGTATGGAGAGGAAGGACTGGGACGTAATGCGATTTTATCCGGTTTCCAGGGGCAACGACAGTGGACCGATTATTTTCCGAACGGCGATTTTATGGAAGCAATATTGAACTCTTCATTTGACTGGAACGGTATCAGGCAGCCGTACCTGGTAGCGACTGAAAATGACTCCTTAAACGGAGTTTCCATGCTATTCGGCCATCTTCTGACCGGTACGGCACAGGTGTTCTCGGATGTGCGGACGTACTGGAGCCCGGAGGCGGTAAAACGCGTAACCGGAAAAGAGCTGGAAGGCAAAGTTCAAAATGGTATTATTCATCTGATAAATTCCGGCTCGTCCGCTCTGGATGGTTCAGGTGAACAGATGGTTAACGGCAATCCAGCGATTAAACCATATTGGAAAATCACCTCAGAAGAAGCAATTCGGTGTTTAGAGGCGACCTCTTGGTGTCCTGCAATTAGAGACTATTTTAGGGGTGGTGGCTATTCCTCCAAATTTGTAACAAGAGGGGGGATGCCGATAACGATGTCGAGAATAAACCTGATAAAAGGAGTGGGTCCTGTGATGCAAATCGCCGAAGGTGAAACAGTGGAGCTACCGAGAGATATGCATGATATTTTGGATCAACGCACCAACATCACCTGGCCGACAACCTGGTTTGTTCCGAGGCTGACGGGCCGGGGAGCATTCAGGGATGTATATTCGGTTATGGCTAACTGGGGAGCGAATCATGCTGCTTACAGTTATGGCCATATCGGGGCGCAGTTAATTACTTTGGCTTCGATGCTGCGCATTCCGATCTGCATGCATAATGTTCCCACGGAGAAGATCTATCGACCGAGCGTCTGGGGCGCCTTCGGCATGGATTCAGAAGGATCCGATTATCGGGCTTGCGCTAACTTTGGTCCTTTATATGGATAGATTCAATATCTTGAGCTATATCCTGACTAACGCGTAATTTGGGCACAACATGATTGGCAACTTTTTTGTGAAAGCTTCAGGGGTAAGATGATAACTCAATATGACATCAACTCCCAATTCCTCGCTTTGGATTTCGGAGCTGAAAGCGGGCGCGGTGAACTCATTACACTGTGTGAAAATAAGATTTACATTGAAGAAATCCATCGTTTTCCCAACAGACCGGTAAATCTCTGCCGAACGCTATGCTGGGATTTCCCTTTTCTTTTTGCGGAATTGCTAACAACCTTGCGAGTGTGTGCAGATAAAAACCTGTCTTTAACCGGAATTGGCATCAGTACCTGGGGTGTTGATTTTGGTTTGCTGGGAGAAGATGGGAAAATCCTGGCCAATCCGGTTCATTATCGTGATGCGCGCACAGATAAAATCGATGAATATTCGGACTTAATCATGTCCAAAGATGAGATATTCGCGGCGACAGGGTGTGAACCATGGAATATCAGCTCGTTATTTCAATTATTAGCGATGCAGAGAGACCATTCTCCCATCCTGAAAATGGCCTGTTCTTTTTTGAATATGCCCGACCTGTTTAATTACTGCTTGACCGGGAAAAAAGTCTCAGAGCGTTCTATCGCAAGTACCTCTAATTTAATGCAAATAGATGGCGATTGGTGTCGGAATATCATTCACCAATTCCAATTACCCGACATTTTTGAAGAACTGGTTGAACCGGGATCGGTAATTGGCAACATGAGCCCTGAAATCGCCCCCCAGCCAAATATGGCAAATGTTCCGGTCATTGCAACCTGCAGCCATGACACGGCTGCTGTAGCGGCCGCCGTACCTGCGAGCGGAGACAATTGGGCTTTTTTAAGTTCGGGAACCTGGAGTATTCTGGGCAGGCTTCGCAGCGAGCCGGTCACGACCCCGGAATTCCTGGAGAACGGATTTAGTAATGAATATACGCTCGGCGGTTGGTTTTTGTGCCGCAATATTATAGGTCTTTGGTTGATACAAGAGCTTTACCGCAAGTGGGATACATCAGCCGATCCCTGGAACTACAAGCGGATGATGGAAGAAGCTTCCCAAGCCAAATCCGGACTCATAATAGATGTTGCCGATAAGTGTTTGCTGGCGCCGGATGATATGGAAGAATCCCTGTTGGATTTAACGCGCCGTTTTCAACAGCATTTACCAGATTCCCGCGGAGAACTGATCAGGTGTGTACTTGAAAGCCTGGCGCTTGAGTATGCTTATCGCTTGGAATTATTGTGCGCTCTGAGTAAGGAACAAGTGGATTCATTATTCCTGGTAGGCGGAGGAATCGCCAATAAACTACTTTGCCAGTTAACGGCCAACGCATGTCAAATACCGGTATACGCCGGAGCACAGCAATGTACGTCTCTAGGCAATGCCTTAACGCAAGCCTATGCCCTCGGCATAATCAAAGAACCTGGTGAAATTCGCCGCATTATGCGCAATAGTTTTGAACTTACAGCTTATGAACCGATGGATCCCTCCTTTTGGATTGACAAGCTCTTCAAGTATAAATCCTTGACCATCTAATATTTTCAGGAGAAGATAAAGCAGAAAACA
The DNA here is from genome assembly GCA_964608375.1 of uncultured Desulfobacter sp. Taxonomy (GTDB): domain Bacteria; phylum Desulfobacterota; class Desulfobacteria; order Desulfobacterales; family UBA2156; genus UBA2156. The sequence continues at coordinate 19,800 of CAZSON010000002.1, forward strand.
TGAACTCGAAAAATCACCGATTGGCAAAAGGCTATATGAATAAAGTCCTTTATGTTAATCTTAGCAGAGAGTCATATCACTCAAAACCGATTGATCTAAAAACCGCAGAACTGTTTTTTGGCGGCCGGGGTTTCGGAATCTGTTTTCTTTTTGAGCATTTTAAGAAACTGCAACAAGAAGGCAAATATAAGAATCCTTTTGCCGAAGTAAACCCGCTTTCACCCGACAATGTGATTGTCATCGCAACCTCACCCGCAACAGGAACCAAGATGCCGACTTCCGGAAGATTTCACATGAATTATAAATCTCCCTTAACCGGAGCTTTGGGAAGTACCAATGCCGGAGGGCGATGGGCGGTTGAATTTAAGAAATCCGGTTATGACTTGCTGGTATTGACCGGCAAGTCTCCAAAGCCGGTCTATCTCGTGATTTCAAGTGCCGGCGTTGAGTTTGTGAAGGCCGATCCTCTCAAAGACCTGACTTCAATCGAAACCAGAACTGCCATAAAGGAAAATCTTTCCAAGAAAGCGCAAGTTCTGACCATCGGAGCAGGGGGAAAAAACCTGTCCTATTTTGCATCCGTATTGAGCGACAGAGGTAAAGCTTTTGGAAGGGGCGGGGGTGGTGCTGTTTTTGGATCAAAAAACCTCTATGCCATCGCAGTCCGTCCCGGCCAGGAAATGGCCATCGAAGTTGCCAACGAAAAGAATTTAGAGCTTAAAAATAAAAGCGGGGCTTCTTATCAGGCCATGTTAAAACTCAATCTGGGCAAATTCACAAAAAAGGAAGAACATTTCGGAATATTGTCTTCCATGGGGTCGTTAGGAATTTTGGGAATGGTCGACAATTTTGATCAACTTGTTCATAACAATATGCGGGATACTGATCATGACCCAGCCGACATTAGAAAGATCAACGGTGAAGCCTTGAGAAACCACGCTAAAAACGCAAAACCAGGTGAAACTAGGATTGAGGTCAAGAGGGGTACCTGTTTTAACTGCCCGATTACATGTAAAAGAGAAACCAGGCTCATAGATGGTCAGGGGAACCTAATCGAGGCTGGCGAAGGGCCGGAATTTGAATCAACAGCGCTGATGGGGGCCAATTTATCCATATATGATCTGGCAATCATAACCCAGGCCGTTTATCTGGCAAATCATTACGGCCTCGATACCATCTCCCTGGGCGCAACCATCGCCTCGTTTTTTGAGCTTTATGATGTTATGGCTGAAAAGGCCGAAAATCTTCCACCACTTGAAAAAAAATTTTTAGAGGAAATAGAGGATTTTATTTCGCAATATGGAACACCAGGTTTTGGAAAATCTGAATTACTGATTCCATTGGTGCACTTGATCGGCAAAGCGGAGGGAATCGGCAGGCAACTGGCAAAGGGTTCTTATCGATTCTGTGAACGTTATGGTCATAAAGAACTTTCGATGAGTGTGAAGAAACTGGAGCTGCCGGCCTACGACCCTCGAATGTCATTCAGCCAGGCGTTGTGTTATGAGATGAATAACCGGGGAGGATGTCATTTGGAAGGCGGTTACACGGCCCCGCATGCTTACTGTGCGGGTTATGCCGAATGGCCTGCCGATAGAATAGAAGGTACACCCTTGATAGCCAAAAACGCCGCCCTGAAAAACACGACCCTCGATATCATCTGTGCTTGTGCATATGGATCATTCTCATTAAATCTGGATGAATATGGTGCCTTGATCAGCGCAGTTACCGGACTTGAATACAATTCAGGAACTCTTAAAGAACTCGCCCGTCGGGTTATCACGCTGGAAAAGGTCTTTAACATTCTGTGTGGATTGACTCGGGACGATGACTGGCTTCCGGATAGGTTTTATTCGGAAACCATCCGGGCAAAGGACTTTACGGCAATCTGCCGGCGGGAAGAATTTCAAAAAATGCACCATGAATATTATGATTCCCTCGGGTGGGACAGGAATGGCAAACCGACCGAAAAAACCTTGAAGGAATTGCAATTATTAGAAATCTAAGAGTCAAATGGAATCAAATAAAAAGATAACTGATAATAAAGATCGTATATTTGAAAGAATACAAAAAATCGGAACGGCGATTTCCTTAGTTAACGCCAATAATACCCATAGCGGCAATCTTTCCATGCGTGATCCGTCTGATCCTGACTTATTTTATATTACCGCCAGCGGCTCGCAAGGAGGCCGTCTGATCAAACATGATATAGTGCCTATACATTTTTCCGGAGTAAGTTGGGGAGATGCACGAGGTTCGACCGAATCAACGATTCATAGAAAGATCTTGAATATTCCAGGAGTAAATTCTGTAATTCATGCCCATTATATGCATAGCACATTTATCTCATTCGATACCAAAGATAAGCAGTTATTCCTTAGGTTTTTAGGAACCGACAGCCATGAAAGAGAAGAATTTCTTTTTTATCCGGTTGATCTGATAGGTGCTTATTCCATTGGAGGCGTCAAGGTTGGAAGTTACGAACAACCGGTAGGATCTTGCGAGATGGAAGAAAGAATTCCTCAATACTTAGGCGAAAACATCTTAACGATTGTAAGAGGTCACGGTCCGTTTGCCAGGGGTTCTTCACCCGAAAATGCCTTTCATTACCTGAGTGTTTTAGAAAACAGCTCCATGCTGGCGATATTCCTCCGAAGAAGAGGTGTCGACATCGGTCGAATTCAAAAATCGATCATTGATTTGGGAAAAGATAAGTTTTTCCCGGTTGATCCCGGTATCTCAGAAATGAACGATTCTCCCAAATTTGAGATCAATGACCCATCTGTGCTGGAGGATTTTCGTATCAGGCTGAATTATAATTACCGCCAATCCATAGGCGCTTTTGGAACCGGATCAATGAGCCATAAGATCTCTTCAAAGGAGATGATCTTTTGTTCATTGTCTGCCGTTCCCGAAAACTTCGAGTTTCCTCTATGCCGCACCACCATCAGTTTTCGGGCGGACGATTCATTAGACTTAAGGCTACATAAGCTGATTTATCAACATACACACCAGAATTCTTGTATGATTACGTCAAGTCCACTGGCAACTGCAGAAGGTATGGCAATTTTGGCAGAGGAATATGGTATGCAAGTATTGTTAGACATCGAAACTAAAATTCCTTATCTGGCCAAAGACCATCCCGTGGTAAAGCCGATAGACGGCGAAGCTATTTACCTGAATCCCAGAGTAGGACTGGTTGACATTTCGCAGTTGACCGACATGACACCGGACAACCCGATTCTCAATATGCTCCGCTGGCATAAAGGCTGCTGCATCGTTGCCGGGTATGCCGTCATCTCAACAGGAGAAGCGACACTGGAACAAGCCGCACACAATGCGGCATCCGCCGAAAGAATAGCCAAGTTTCGTTCCGAAGTCTTTATTAATGAAAAACTGCTAAAAGGGCCGTCAGTTGAGGTGTTCGAGCCGCTGTAATCAATAGTCAGTGAAAGAGGTCTTGATAAACTGCAGCAATCTGATTATGCATCATTACCCCCGGTTAAAATCGATTTTACACTTTTTAGAATCTTTTCTTTTGCAGCATTACCGTATGCAAGATTTGCGTCCTTAGCACTGCGCGAATACCATTTATCATCTTTATACTTATCCATATTAACACCTTCCGGGCAGAACGCCATCATGAGAGACATCTCCTGCTTACCGGTGTGATCGATAGGAAACTCCTTTTGAATTTCAACATCAAGCAATGGATGCAAACGAATCCAACTAAACGGGTCTGTTTGAGCTTTATGATCTGAATAATAATTTTCCATGTCATCTCGACCCCACCAATCTTCACCGCGTTCTTTTTCTAAAAAGTCAAAAGTTGCTTGTCTGGCGGCCAACTTGAAAGCCAGATCTGTAGGCATACCGGAAATGAAGTTTTCACTTTGATGATGAATAAAACAGTGAATATTCTGGAAACCGGTGCGAAGCAGGCTGGAAAACAGATGACGACCAAAAGTATTTAAGACTTCTGAGGTAACATGGATAGAGCCTTTGCCACCTTCTGGAGATTCAACGACATAACTAGCTGCACCATAATAAAATGGTGGCAAAATAATCATATCAATCTCTTTTTCCAAAAGCGCCATAGTTTTGACAACCAATAGCGTATCAACACCCATTACCGAATGCTCGCCGTGGTACTCCAGTACACCAAGTGGTAAAACAACCGGCCAATGATCCTTTATTGCTTTTCGGATTTGATCAGGAAACATTAATTCAAACCGCATATAATACTCCATTTATAAAATTTCGATTAATTCTGTTTTGTATTTTGACAGCATGTCACATCCATCTTCTGTCACATGGATGCCGTTTTCCCAGCGTAACCCGAAATTAGCGGCTGCTAAAAACGTGTCCACCTGAAATGTCATATTGGGAACAAATCTATATTCTGAATTTGACTCTACCCACGGTTCTTCAACTTCCATCATACCCAGACCGTGTGCCGGACCATAAAGATAATTGTCACTGCAACCTTGAGCGACAATAAATTTGTAAAACTTATCAACAACCTCTTTTGCAACGACTCCGTTTATGAGCCATTCGTATGTTTTAAAATGCGCTTCCAGACCAATTTCAAGAAGTTTCCGCATCTCGTCAGTTGCCTTACCCATTACAATTGGCCTGCCGATACTTGGAGAATATCCATCGATACGGGCACCGAGGTTTATCTGAACCATATCGCCTTGCTGAATCACCCGATCTGTTGCACGCCCGATCGCGTTGTTACTGTTTGCGCCGGAAAGAACATAAACAGGATGCGCTTCATATTCGCCACCAAACTCATAAATATACTTTTGGATATGACCCACAATTTGGGTCTCGGTCATACCGGGTTTGATGAATGGTATTACCTGTTCAAAAACCTTTTCCGATATTTCAAAAGCTTCTTTCAGAATCTCAATCTCTGCCGGACTTTTAATTTGTCTTAACTCAGAAACAAGTTTCGAGTGAAAAATCTCAGCATTCGGAAAAGCGTTGATGATCGCTTGATAAATCGGAACCGGCAGGATGGCTAAACCACATATTCCTATTTTTTTAAATTTTGCAAGGCCACCGGAATTTTCGGCAATACTTTCAAAAGTATCCAGCTCAATACCTGGATAGGCGGGTTCAGCCGACTCTCTATACTCAAGCATCTTGGCAATGTTTTTAATCTTGCTTCGACCCTCGGCAAATGTTTCAGATTCGGGCCCGATAATCAAAGTCGGTTTACCTTCTTTCGGGATAAAAATACCCCCTGTTTCAAATAGTGGCCAATAGTTGCTGAAATATCGTACATTAGCAAAATCAGCTTCATGACTGTGTGCGATAATGGCATCAATACCATCTGCAGCCATTTTTTTTTGAGCCGCTGCAATTCTTGCCTGATACTCGGTGTTTGAAATTTTTTTCATTGTCATTCATCCTTACTTTAAGATTTGTTTAGTTTCTCTTGGGAAATGGGTCGTTTCAATCGCTCTCCTTTTCGCCCCGGGGCCGGCTGAGCAGGTGCCGGGTTGAATTATAGAGCTCCCGGTACCTCGCATACCCTTCATCATAAATCGCTTTGGATGTTTCACTCGGGGTGATCTCTGCTTCCATGCGCACCCACCGGCTTATCTCATTGATACTGTTGAAATAATTGCTTCCTACAGCTGCCAGGAATGCATCACCGTAACAGGCGCCCAGCTTCTGCCGGGCAAGGTTTTGCGGGCATCCGGTGATATCTGTGATTATCTGCATCAATTGGCGGCTTGCGGAGGCTCCTCCGGTTGCCAGAATTCGGTCGGCCTGGGCGCCTGCTTTTTCCATCTCCTCAATATTATGCCGGATTCCGTAACCGACAGCTTCCTGAAGAGAACGGTATAAATCTCCCGCAGTGCTGGAAAGAGACATTCCGAAGAATACCCCCTTGGCAGCGGGATCGTGCAGTGGGGTTCTTTCTCCGGCAAAATAAGGTAAGGTAGTGATGCCTCCTGCACCGGGAGGAGATTTCATTGCCAGGTTTTCCCATTGCGCAACACGCCTACCGGGAAAGGTTTCCCCCAACCATTTAAACATACTCCCTACGGTGGACATGCCTCCTGTCAGAACGAAGGAGCCGGGCTCCAGAAAATTTGACGCCCAGAATGAGCGGACCGGCTGCAGGTTTTCAGTTTTTAAGATAAAGAAGTTGCTGCTGCCGTACATCATCATCATGTCGCCTGTTTTTTCCACTCCTGCAGCAAGCGCCTCCGAAGCCGCATCGGTTGTGCCGGTTACGACAGGCACTCCAGGCGGTAAGCCTGTCAGTTCCGCCGCCTTTTGGGTAAGTTCCCCGGCGACCTGAGTGCTCCATAAGAGCTCGGAAAGTTTTTCCATCTCCGTAATGAAACCGGCAAGGGATTGGTCCCAGGTTCTTTTTTCTAAATCGAAGATCGGGGCATATCCAATGGCACTATAGATATCCAGCGTGTATCTACCGGTAAGTTTGTAAACCAGGTACCCGGAGGCCGTCAGAATCTTTGAGGTTTTTTGCCAAACCTCCGGTTCGTTTTTCCGTATCCATAGGATTTTCGGACAACATGATTGGGAGGAGAGATCCTGTCCTGTTTTAGCAAAAATTGCCTCGCGACCGAGCTTTTCTTCAATCTCCCGAACCTCCTTCTCTGCCCGCGTATCGATTCCGTAAAGAATCCCGGGACGTAGCGGCTTTCCCCCTTTATCTAAAGGCAGTACACAGGGGCCGATGGTACTTACGGCCAGCCCTTTGATCGCTTCTTTGGAATATGGCAGATTGCTCAACAGCTTTCGGCACAGCAACTGGAAGTCCCCCCACCAGATCCGGTCCGCATCCTGCTCATACCATCCCGGCTGAGGCATTGACATCTTATGAGGAACGGATGCCTGACAGAGCACATTTCCTTCAACATCAACAACGGTCGCTTTGGATGAACCGGTCCCGATATCTACCCCTAGAAAACATTCGTTCATTTTTTTCCATTTTTTTTATAGAAGGATTTTTCCACGCTGAAGAATCGGATCACCATCAAGAAGAACGCAACCTTCGTTGCGGATATCCTTTACAATATCCCAGTGTACTGGAGATTGATTCGTTCCGCCGCATTCCGGATAAGCTCTTCCCAAGGCGATGTGAATTGTTCCACCGATCTTCTCGTCGATGAGGATGTCATTGCAGAATCTATCAAGCATGAAATTTGTACCAAAGGCAAATTCCCCGGGAAGGGATGCCCCTTTAACTCGACCTATTATCGACTGAAAAAACTCCTTTTCCGTAGATGCGCAAGCATCTGTTAATTCTCCATTTTCCCAGGTAAGTCGAATGTCCCGGATAAGCCTGCCTCCAAGAATACCCGGGCGCTCGAAGGTGATCGTTCCATTTACGGTTTCAATTACAGGGGCGGTTGCTATCTCCCCGTCCGGCATGTTGATTTTTCCTGCGAATGAAATCCACTTGCGTCCCTCTACTGAAAAAGAGAGATCTGTATTCTCTCCGGTAATCCGTATTTGCTTGCCTTTATTCAGCCGGTCACACCAGACGTTCCACTTTTCCGCCTCCTTTTCCCAGCTCAGAAAGCAGGAATTAAAGAACATGTCTGTGATGGTCTCCTCGTCGGTTTTCGCCTGCTGGGCGAAGGCACTGTTGGGAACTCTAACCAGGCACCAGCGGGTTTTCGCCCATCTTTTTTGAGATACAACTCCCATGGCTGCCTGGTTGGCTGCAAGTTTCTCTGCGGGGATATCCTGGAGTTCAAATAGATTGTGGGCACCCCTTAGACCAATGTAGACATCCGCCCATTCCATACCCCAAATCTCCATTTCAGGAATCCATTCTATCTGTTCCCGGTTTCCGTGTTTCAAAACAGAGCGGCGGAGGGTTTCTGAACGAAACTGAACCTGCGGAAAAGCTCCGACCTTGATTGCCGCCAAGTACACACCTTTTGCCAACGGATAGGTTTCAGGCTCAACCATAGCTATCATAACGCGATCCCCAGGTACAACCCGGGTGGAGTAGTTAACCAGGATCTCTCCCAGTTTTTCCCAGCGTTTATCCATCTTCCTTCCTCATGCGACGGACAATATCCATAAAGGCTGTTACTCTGGATTGATCTACTTCATTATTGAAGACGCCGTCCCGCTTGAAGGTAGTAGCGGTTACGGTTCCGTCAGCAATGAAAAGCTGTTCCTTTATGTTTAATAGACTTACGCCGGTATTAGCGAAAACTGGTGTATCAGGTACAGCATCCTTCACCTTTTTCAAAGTTGAGGAATCTGTCTCAGACCCCGCGGTAAGTCCGGAAACACAAAGTGCGTCCGGTTTGTTGTTGAATACTGTAGAACGGGCAATGTCAGCAACATCCCGCTGTCCCAGATAGGAAGCTGCTTCAGGAACAATATTAAACATGAGTTTTATATCTTCACCACCGATGCGATGCTGATGCCGGATAACTTCGCCGCAGTTGGTGTTCCAGAGACCAAAATCACTCGCATAAACACCGGTGAAAATCTCCCGGACAAAGAGAGCATCAGTTGCAACCGCCAGATCGATAGAGGCCTTTGGATCCCAGAGGACGTTTACTCCAAAGGGTATTCTTATATCATGTTTCAGTTCGCCGATTATCCTGGCCATCGTTGTACAGGTTACCGGTTCCACATCAGTCAGGTAAGGGAGACTGAACTCGTTTGAAAACATAACACCATCGATTCCCCCATTTTGAAGAGCAATCAGATCTTTTCTGGCCAGATCCAGCACCCATCCAATCCCCTTGTCTCTTTTATATCCTGGATCTCCCGGAAGGGCCTGAAGATGGCACATGGCGATTATCGGTTTTTTTACTTGAAATACCTCTTTCAGCCAACTCATTTTTTCTCCTTGGTTGTGAGATTACGTTCCTACCCCTGTTATCCAGTATGGTATATTTGGTGGATCCTGTCGAACCCCTAGACCGCCGGTAAGCATAATATACTTTTTGAAACGAAGATTGTCAAAAGTTATCCAAGTGATTTCTCGTACCAGAAACCCCTAGTGTTTGCGTATACGTCGATCAGAGGGGATGTATTCGGAAAAGAATAATAATCATATCTCATTTTTTGGTTGACAAACTTGTCTGGCTAAATTAATTCTTTTAAAAGAATCGATCTGTATTAACTGTAAAAACGAAGTGTTATTGCTTTAACAGTGAATCGATATTTGCAGACATTCTTAAGGCAATGGGGAGAGAAGAAGCGCGTTAAATCTTTTTTTTCACGAAAGGTACCAATCTGCGTAACATCTGTTGGACTGTTATGGAATGTAACAATTAAAAGGAGGATTTCATGATGAATGAAAAAAAGATCACTCGGCGAAGATTTATTAAGGATTCAGCAATTGCCGCAGCAGGAGTAAGCGCTCTTGCCGTGGGAACAACCAGTGGACTGAGCCTGCTCACTCGGGAAGCCCATGCTCAGAGCAACCTGAGGACTGAAATCCTGAAAATCCCCGGGGTCGGGAAGGGTTCCCCTACCGACTCAGACTGGCAGAAAGTTGGTGCAATGTGCTTGGGGTCCACAAAGGACAGTGTGTCTAAAGGTGAATTCAAGGGCGTAAAACTTACCTTTATGGGGCTCAATAATCAAAACCTGCATAATTTTTTGTTTCGCGGTTTCCTGAAGCCCTGGGAGGCTTACACAGGTGCTAAAATAGACTGGATCGATCTTGCTCAGGCCGATTACAACGCACGACTACAACAAGCAATTGCTACAGAAACGGTTGACTTCGACATCATTGAAATGGGCGCCCCGTTTGAAGGCGATGTGTGTGGAAAGGGGCTAGCCTCTGAGATGCCGGGTTGGGTCAAGCAGCAGATCCAGATGGATGATTATGTCGCTTATTTGAAAGCCCCTGTCGGGACCTGGAACGGCAAGACTTATCGTATCTCAATCGACGGTGATTGCCATAACTTTAACTATCGTACCGACTATTTTTCTGATACGGGTTTGGCCAAAGCCTGGAAAACCGAAGGCCACGAGGGCGAATGGGAGGTTCCCAAAACCTGGCAGAAGGTTCAGGAAGTGACCAAGTTTCTGCACGGGAAGAAATTTCAAGGCATGGATGCATATGGATATCTCGATCCTGCGAAGGGCTGGGGTGGGTTCGGTTTTTACTTTTTGGAAAGCCGTGCCACCGCTTACGCGAAACACCCCGATGACAAAGCATGGCTATTCGATGCGGATACGATGAAGCCCCGGGTCAATAATCCGGCCTGGGTTCGAGCGATTCAGGATGTGATCGACGCCCTGCCCTATGAACCCCCCAATCAACTGAATGCCGATCCGGGCACTACAGCCTTCCAGCAGTTTCTGGCAGGCACCGGTTCGATGGTATCCTGGTGGGGAGATGTCGGATCCATGTGCAAGACCAGTGATTCCTCTGTTGTCGGAGATGTAACCGGGTTCTCCATCTTGCCTGGTTCAGATGATGTTTACAATTCAAAGACCGGTAAATGGGAGAAGCTCCCAAGCGGTCCAAACTTTGCACCGAACATGGCCTACATCGGTTGGGGTGTTTACGTAATGGCAAGGGTTGACGGCGATTCGAAAAAACGCAAGGCCGCCTGGAGTGCTGCAGCCCATATTGGTGGTAAAGACATATCTCTTTGGACTGCTGCATACCCATCCGGTTTCCAGCCCTACCGTCAGAGTCACTTCAATATATCCGAGTGGGTCGCGGCCGGTTACGATAAGCCATTTATCACCTCCTATCTGAAGTCTGAAGCTGACTCATACAACCATTCCAATGCGGCGATTGAACCTCGCATCCCGGGAATTTTCCAGTACTACAGTACGGCAGAGGATGAACTGGCCCAGATATTCGCCGGTAAATACTCGGCTCAGGAAGGCGCTGACAGGATTGCGGCGGCGTGGGAGAAGCTCACCGATCAAATCGGCAGGGAAAAACAGATCAAGCTGTATAAAGCTTCGCTTGGATTATAATAAAATTAATAACAATCGGCTGACGGAAATTACACCGTCAGCTGATTGTTATCTTTGATCATCTTCGATCGCTTTTAGTTTGTCACATTTCAGGGATGGGTTGTTGGAGTCAAAGCGCTCCAATCTCTTCAGCTTTTATTTCACTGTAGACATTCAGCGTATCGATTCAAAAAGATGGATCTTTTGCCCGATCACCGCCCGCCTAACGTACTTACAAGAAGTGATTTCAAATATAGGACCAGGTTTTAATGGCTAGTTCGTCAGTGCTGGATGGTCAAAAGCATTACAAAGTTGGTATCGAGGATATTTCCGTAAGTCGGAAGAGACTCGGACGGGGAATGATTTTTCTTGCCTCTCTCATTCTGGCGGTGGTTATTTTTCTTCAAATCCTGTACAAAACTGAGGCCATCACAGTAGGTTTTGATACCTGGCGCGCAATTCTTTATGCATATCTTCTTTGGGCGGTTGCCCTGGTTATTGGACAGGTGCTTATCAGAGGAGAGCTTGGCAAACGAAGCCTGTTTTTGCTGCCCGCTCTTTTATTTACTATTTCGCTGGTGATCTTTCCAACTTTTTTCGGACTGTATATATCGTTTACAGACTGGAATCTTAGTTCTTTTGAAGGCCGCCATTTCAACGGCTTAGACAATGTTCGGGAACTCATTCAGGATACCTACTACTGGAACGCGCTAAAGAATACAGTCTATTACATTGCAACGGTGGCAGTGGAATTTGTTATTGCCTTTTCTTTAGCGTTGTTAATAAATACCCGTATCCGTGCCCGCAAGTTTTTTCGCATTGCTTTTTTGATGCCTTTCATGTTAAGTCCTGTTGCTGTCAGCTGGATGATTGGCAAGTCACTAATGGAATATCGTTTTGGCCCGGCCGCTAGTTTCGCGCGTTTTCTTGGGTGGGACACACCGGCCTTCTTCTCTACTCCATGGCTGGCTCGATTCAGTATCGAAGTGATGGATGGATGGATGTTTATCCCATTTATGATGATCCTCCTGCTGGCAGGTCTGCAAGCCATTCCAAAGGATATTCTGGAAGCCGCCAAAATGGATGGGGCCAATGCCAGGCAGTCATTTTTAAAGGTAGTATTTCCGTTAATGGTTCCTGTTAGCATTACGGTTATAATTCTAAGGATCATTTTCAAGTTGAAACTCGCAGATATTGTGATCAACGTGACAGCAGGAGGGCCAGGAGGGGCGACTGACACCGTCACGAGTTACATCTACCGCGTCTATCGGGAGCGATCCAATGTTGGGTATGGCACCATGCTCGCCGAAATTTATTTAATTCTTATTATCATTTTGATGTTGACCTTATTAAGCCTGATAAACCGCTGGAGAAAAAAACGCCAGCTAGCGTAACCGGTCATTTTGTCAATCAAATTATGAATGGAGCTCTTAATTGGCCTCTTCTATTATCAGGAGTCATTTCTATGACCGTGAAATAAACCGGCGGTTCAACGTCCTTTTGATCCGTATTTTCATATATTTTGGATTGCTCTTCTGGGCATTCATCTGTCTCTTTCCCGTTTACTGGACAATAACGACGACCTTTAAGGCAGCAGTCAACGTTACACAGGGCCATTTGATCCCCTGGGTTGACTTCGAACCAAAATGGATTGGATTGCGTTCACTTGGCCTTTCGCCGGATACGATTTTTGAAATCTCAACCGTCCGGAATGAGTTCCTCAAGCGGCTTTCAAACAGCGTCATTGCTTCAATTGGCGCTTCTACCCTGGCCGTTTTGATCGGATCCCTGGCCGCATATGGCCTCACGCGTTTCCAATACAAGTTCGGCTTCTTTAAAAACAAGGATATTTCATTTTTCTTCCTGTCTCAATTGATCTTACCACCTGTTGTTTTGGCACTGCCATTTCTGGTTCTTTACAAGGAATTAGCCTTGCTTGACACCAAGGTGGGGCTCATCCTGTTATACACACTCATGGTGTTGCCTATTGTTATCTGGATCATGCAAGATCAATTCAGCACCATCCCGATCGAGCTGGAAGAGGCGGCATTTATAGATGGTTTATCGGTTTGGGGTGTTTTCCTGCGAATTGTAACGCCGCTCTCATTTCCCGGAATGGTAGCCTCCTTCATCCTTTGCTTCGTGCTCAGCTGGAACGAATACTTTTTTGCCGCTTTATTGACCAGCACCAGCGCGAAAACCTTACCGGTTATGGTCGCCAGCCAAACAGGATCCCAGGGAATCAGTTGGTGGTCCATGGCGGCGCTTTCCGGTATGGCCATTCTCCCCCTGGCGCTGATCGGACTCTTTCTTGAAAGCTACATCGTCAAAGGGCTGACCGCAGGGTCGGGGAAATAAACCCAAAAAAGGAGTTCCCATGGGCCAATTACCGTACTGGATAGGCAATTTCCCTTTTCCGCCTGATAAAAAGAAGCCAATTGTTATCAGCCGATCTCAAACGTGGACTTGACAAAGTTCCGGAAAACTGGTTGCACCAGATTCAAAAGATCTGTTAGGTTGATTCGATGGTCTGCTACAAATGCTGGGGAAAAATGAGATCGGTACCTGCATTTTTAAAACAATGATCTGATCCGGATTGAGACCGGCGAAAAGGGGAGCGAATAGAAGAGGTTGGGTATGAAAAAAATTGACGAAAAGATTGATGCAGCCCAGCTCAAGCCGGCACCGAAGATCAGTCGCAGGGAATTCATTAAGTGCACCGGTGTGGCGGCCGGCGCCTTGTTGCTGGGATTAAAGGGAGGGCCAAGTATGGGGACCGTGAAAAAAAGCCGCGTTTCTTTCGTTCATACCCGGGACCGTGAAGCGGGGGTGGCACAATCCATCGACGCGCTGGGGAACAACCCTGTCAAAAACAAAGATGTCTTAATCAAGCCCAACTTCAACACGTCTGACGAGGTTCCGGGCTCGACCCATAACGACACACTGACGGCCCTCGTCAAAAAACTCTGGGACATGGGAGCCAAATCCATCAGCCTCGGTGAGCGCAGCTATCCGCCGACCCGGGCGGTCATGGCGGCGAAGGGCATCGTGCCCCTGATGGACGAACTCAATGTCAAGATCATCGATTTCGATGAGCTGGAGGAAAAAGACTGGGTCAGGGTCGATGCCCCCGAATCTCACTGGAAAAACGGCTTTCGTGTGGCACGCCCGATTCTGGATGCCGACTGCTTGGTTTCCACCTGCTGCCTGAAGACCCATCAATACGGCGGAGTGTTCACGATGTCGCTGAAGCTGCACGTGGGTGTCGTACCCACCTCGCGCCACGGATATGACTACATGTCCGAGCTGCATGCTTCTCCGCATCAGCGCAGGATGATCGCCGAAATCAATGCCCCCTTCAAACCGGACCTTGTCGTCCTGGACGGCATCGACGCTTTTGTGGACGGCGGACCCATGACCGGTAAAAGAGCCGAAGGCAATCTTTTTCTGGCTTCAGCAGACCGGGTGGCGATCGATGCGGTCGGTCTGGCAGCTTTGAAGCACCTGGGCAGCAACGCACAGATTATGAACACCAAGATATTTGAACAGGAACAGATTGCCAGAGCGGCAGCGCTGGGTTTGGGCGCCGCCTCCCCGTCTGAAATCGACCTGATCGCTGCCGATACGCCAAGCCGCAATTCTCGCAATGCTATCGAACGCCTTCTCAATCAAGGATAGGGTTTTTTCGCAGCGTGCATTCTCCCGTGCCCTGAATATGGTGGCTGTTGCGTATTAGCATTGACACCTAAGATCCGAATCTCATCCGTCCGAGAGCCTCGTCTTGCACCCTTTTACGATCTGATCTTCACGCAGGTCTATCCGGATTTGACGGTAAGAGAGGCCATGAAGATTGGTGGGGAAAACCGACCGTCCTGGATCCAGCGGAGGCACTGGGATCGGTTCGGCGAAGCCATCGCGATCTTCGGCTATACCGTAACTGGCCTGTTCTTCTTTGACGAAATATTCGCTTTTTGGGTTCGAGCTCTCCTTTATCAGGCGATCATGTTTCTCAAGAAAAGCATCGGAAATGTACTTGAGGAAAATGAGGCCGAGGACGACGTGTTTGTATTCAGCGGCATCCATATTGCCGCGCAGCTTGTCGGCAGCAGCCCACAGCTTGTCCTCGAATCCGAGGTTGCCTGCCTGCCGCGACGCTCGCGGCGCTGAGCATCTATTGGACGGCCCAAGCATGGAAGGATAAAGAAATATGCCGAAGAGAAATTAAAAATTGTCAAGAATCTGATTGAATCATTGGCATCTATGACTAAGAAAGCTTTCACACCGATCAATTTTCATATATCCATCCAAAAACCGTGGTACGCCCACCTTCAAGGAGCAATGTAAGCACATCAGATGCATTGCGCACTGTGGCCAGAGCCGCGCGAGCGTCCGTCGCGTTCTGTAGAAAGAATCCAGATCCGCAGTTCACCAGGCCCGCAGGTACAGAGAACAGACGTAGGCCGTCTTTCTCTGAAAATTGTCCAGCCTCGGGGAGGGTCGCACTTAGCTTATTTGGCTGTATCATGATTAGCCTTTTTTGTCATGCAATTATTTGCTTTTCCTCACAAGCGTTCAGGAAGCCACCCAATGATCCTAATATCCCCACCCTTGCTGATTCTGCCCCTCAATACTCTCCGATCGGGCTATTAGGCTTCGTCAGGCGTGCCTCCTCTTCATGGGAAACGTTGGTGCAGATCGAGTCAATTGAAGTTTTAGCTCACTTTCCAATTATGTCAATTCAAACATAGATCATGACATCTTACAACCAAAGCCAGCCGAGCGCTTCTACGCCAAGATAAATCGGCTCATCATCTCTTTTGTCAGGATATAATTCATTTGCCAACACCCTCTTTAACTCATGATAAGGGATCATACAGGATCTTGTTCCTGTTTCCGATACTGGATTGACATCAAAATAATTGTTTTTGACGATATCAAAATCCCTTTCATTTAAGTCATACATTTCTTTGAGATATTTGATTTTATCTTCTTCCGTCTCCGCATGATCATAATTCACAGAAGCAATTGCCAGATCATAGATGACCCTGTTCCTGCGATTTGCTACGATCAGCTTTTCAAAATGCGGTTCATACATTTTCAGTTTATTGTCCGAGGCGACCGCTTCTTGTATTCTTTTCAGCTTTCCCATGATGTTTGGCCATTCTTTTATCGCTTCTTCAATTCGCGGTATATCTTTTTTCTCTACTTTATTTCGGGCAAAAGGAAATTCCGTAGGGAATATCTTCAGCTGGCTTTCATGGATGGTAAACATATTCTTTAACACAAAAAGTATATCATCGCCTAACTCCTCACCAAATACCGCTTTTAGAGCGTATGTGTAGAAATCTTCAGCTTCCCTGTATGCACCCCAGCTATAGTATGCGTGGGCAAACAGGTGTATAAAAAATCCGTACCATTCAAACATATACCCATTCGTTCCCTTTACTCCCAATTTGGCAGAACCGACATGTTGACGAATATCCTCTTCCAGGAACTGATCGTTAGCCTCTTCCTCGCATCTTAAGCCATTTGTGCGAAATATCCGGATCAACCTGCCAAAACATGAAGACACGGCATTGCTTTCTGTATCTCTTCCCCAGATCCTGTCTTTGCCAAATGCTTCAATCCATTTCTCAAACTCGCTGTCAGGAACGTAAAGCCCGGGCGCCCAGAATAGTCCCACGTCATGTGGCACACTGCTTACCATCTCCTTCATTGCATCGGCCGCTTTCTCAAGCGGCGGCTGTCTCCATGCTCTGATGCCTATCTTGCAGTTTGGGTTTTCTTCCCTTATTACTCCATACAAGGTATGTAAAAGCTTTCTATTTGCGATATTTTTTGCCTCTTCGGGTGAGTTCACCTTTTTTAAATAGTTTTCTTTGCAATTATCGCAATCACAATACCAAAAGGCTTCCTCGCTTTCTTCAAAATCAATGCCGTCATATCCAAGCTGGATGATTCTTCTAAAAGATTGCTTTAAATATTCGATGGATTCGTCATTACTTAAACACAATCGGTCAAAGTCATTGATATATTTGCTGCCTTCAGGCAGTTTCATTCGTTTCTCTTTATAGATACTCGGGTATCCACCGTTATAGCTGTTTAACCCTACGTATGCAAAAAAAGATACGTCCAGTTTGTGTCCATATGCTATCAGTTTACTTAAAAATTCATCCGAAAGATTGGGGTGTAAATATTCAACAGTGATCCAGTTTCTGCTTTCTTTGTTCCATACCTTCATCCTGTAATTGCTCAGTACAGTTTCAGGATATTCATCAAACTCAAATGGCCAGTAACCGTACATGCACATATTAAACTGGTTTATTTTAAAATCAGAACATATATTTAAGTACTCCACCCATTCCTCATACCCCCAAAGCTGCATATCAAAACCCAGTCTGCCATAGCCTGCATACCATCCAAACGTATTTGATACAGACCGCTGCTCTATTGCAGGCCAATCTTTGATATACGCCTCTTCCATGTAGTAGCTGTCACCGGCATTTTTAAACAGTTGTTTTAAAGTTGAGAGCCCATTGACCAAACCATTTTTTTGTTCGTAAATTATTTCAATGCTGCTTTCTTTAATATCTAATATGTATCCCTGTTTGAGAAACAGTGCTTTGTTCTCACATTCGAACCGA
>CAZSON010000002.1:37487-39937 GCA_964608375.1 uncultured Desulfobacter sp.
ATCTAATATGTATCCCTGTTTGAGAAACAGTGCTTTGTTCTCACATTCGAACCGATCAAGACCCTTTTTTAAGACTAAGATCAGACATCTGTCTTCATCCTGGGTCAAAGTGCATACGTCAATTTCCGGATAATTCCACAACTTCATTTCGAGCAGCTCTATCATTTCTTCTAAGCTTAAATCCGCATTTTTTACTTCTACTCCTATGCGGTTAAACTCTTTTGTTTTACCGCTTTCCTTCTTATATTCCTTTGCTTCCGGCAACATGGCATACATGTTAATTTTCTCTTTGCTCATGCCAACGACATATTCATCATCTTTTCATATTTGATTTGGTCTTTATGCATTTCATGAAAAACCCGATATTTTAAATCATGATAAGATTTCATTTCTTTTCGGGCTGCAATGCTATCGCCAATTTCAGACATGGTGGACATTGCTTTCTGAATAGTTGGATAGATTTTAGATGCTGTAGCAGCCAGGATTGAGCTACCTAATAAAACCGCTTCAGGCTCTTTAGTTAAAACCATCTCACAGTTAGTACTGTCAGCGTGTTCTCTAAGCCATAAAGGATTTTTGGTTCCACCACCACAGATGTGGATCTCTTTAATCCGATGACCGTTTTTATTAAGCTCTTCGATAATGTGACGAGTTCCATAAGCTATTGATTGTATTGCCGCCAGGTATTTTTTAGCTAGTTCTGCTTTAGTTTCATTCATGCTAAGGCCCGAGATCATCCCTTTAAGATAGGGATTGGCTCTGGGTGAACGGTTACCATGAAAATAACCAAGAAGATGAAAGTCTTTATTAATATAAGGATCACTTTCTTCTATGCGATAAATCTCATCATTCAGAATTTGATATTTATCTTTGCCCGTGTTTTCTACTTCTTCCATCAGTTTCGGATAATAGTTTGAATCACGAATGACAAAATCAACCAGAGAACCGGTTGCACTTTGCCCACCTTCATTTAACCAAAGACCGGGGACCATGGCACCATAATAAGGCCCCCAAACACCCTCTACAAAAAGAGGCTCCTTGCTGGAAGCCATGTGGCAGGAAGAGGTTCCACCAATAATTGCCAGCGTTGTTTCCGGATTTTTTCCTAGAACCCCTAACCCGCCGGCATGCGCATCAATGATTCCAACTGCAACTGTTGTATTCATTGTAAGACCTAATTGATTGGCAGACTTCTCAGTCAACGTTCCAGCACTGGAGCCAAGGTCAGCAATCTCTTTACCAATGCGATTATTATCAGTTAAATCTTCAAGTCCTACTTCTTTGAATAATTTATTGCTCCAACGTTTTTCATGGGCTAGATAGGTCCACTTACAAACTTTGGTGCAAACCGAACGCAGATCATTACCACTGGCACGATAGACCATGAAATCAGCTAAATCTAAGAATTTTGCGGTTTGTTTATATTGCTCGGGCAAATTTCTTTTAAGCCACATTAATTTAGGTATTTCCATTTCTGGAGAGACTTTTCCTCCCACATATTTCAGAACTTCATCACCGGTCTTATTAATCTCATCAGCTTCTTTCATTGCTCGATGATCCAACCAAACTATAATGTTTTGATGATGTTCTTTGGTTGGGGAAACTGAAACAGATTGATTCGTTTTATCAAGTGCAACCAGAGAGCAGGTGGCATCAAAGCCGATTCCCACAATTGTATCCTTATCTACTTTAGATTTGAGTAGGGCTTCCTTTACCACCTTGCATGTGTTTTCCCAAATATCTTCCGATGATTGCTCAAAAAAGTATTCTTCAGGTCTGTACATTTGAATTGATGATACAGCCTGGGCCAGCATCTCGCCTTTTGGGGTAAATATAGCTGCACGAACACTGCCAGTACCAACATCCACACCGATTAGATGATTTTCTTCACTCATTTGGTCTCTTTGATCCCTTATCTTTCAAAAACTATTATAAATTGTGGATCATTTAATCAGGTTTGATCTTATAAACTCCGAGGTAGCGATTGGATCTCTTTTTTTTATCAGTTCTTTAACTTCATTCATCCCTACAGATTCAAGAATTGACTCCAGCTTTTGTAAGTATAGCACACTTGACTTTATCGCACCATAACCATCTTCACGGTAAGGATACTGATCCATTGAATGCCAACCAGCGTAATTCGTCTTTTTTAGCCAATAAAGTATCTCAAAAAACTCGGTTAACCGCAATGAACCCACTATCATATCATCATCCCAAGCACTATAATTATCGTTATAGTGCATATGAAATAATTTATCTCCAGCCATTTTGAATAAGGAAATGGATTCCCCGACATTTTCATATGCGGCAAAAGCATGCCCCGTATCAATACACGCACCCACGTTTTCCAAATCCAACTCTTTGATTAATATAATTGTATCCGCAGCTCTAGCTAAATACGAATGTGTCCGCGGCTCTTTCAGTTTGTATTCCAAAGCAAATCTGACCCC
>CAZSON010000003.1:0-4283 GCA_964608375.1 uncultured Desulfobacter sp.
GCTTTTGACCCTGAAAACTGTTTGATTTTCATGACAGGCCCTCTTTGCGGTGTCCCCGGATTCGCCGGGTCCCGATGGCAAGTTTGCGGGAAGTCTCCTATCCTTAATCAGTTCTCATACGCCAACCTAGGGGGAGCCTGGGGCGCGAGACTGAAATTTGCCGGGTATGACGGCCTTGTTCTCAAAGGGAAAGCGGATTCTTTGGTATATCTATCGATTAATAATGAAACGGTAGCGCTGAAGGACGCTTCTCATTTAAAGGACAAAGGCGCCATTGAATCACGCGAAATTTTAAAAGATGAGCTTGGTGACTCTTTTTGCGTTGTAACAACAGGACCGGCCGGTGAGAACATGGTTACCTCGGCCACCCTTCTGGCAGATTCTGATTCCAGTGGATCAAGCGGTTTCGGCGCATTGATGGGCGCCAAAAACATCAAGGCAATTGCGGTCAACGGCCATGGAAAAATTGACGTGGCCGATAAAAAAGCAGTAAAACTGATGCGACAAAAGGTAAGGGAATTAAAGTATGATCCGTTCATTTGGCCGACAACTTTGTCTCAGGAACGGATGGAAAAGGACATCTGCTTTGGGTGTATAAACGGATGTATGCGGGTGAAATACCATCCGGCGAACGGACGGTCAGGGAAATACTGTTGCCAGTCTGCCGGTTACTATGAAGTGCGCGCACAACGGTTCTATGGCAAAGTTACCGACGTTCCATTTCAGGCGACTAAATTGTGTGATGATTACGGCATCGATACGCGTGCGGTGGAGACGCTGATGATGTGGTTGAGCCGTTGTCACAAAGCGCATATTCTTAGCGAGGATGAGACCGGCCTTCCGCTTTCTAAGATGGGAAGTCTTGAATTCATCCAGACATTGCTGCGCAAGATCGCTTTCAGGGAAGGATTCGGGGATGTTTTGGCTGAAGGTACACTAAAAGCAGCTAACATAGTGGGAAAAAGTGCGGATCGATATATTACCGATTATATGATCAAAACCGGAGAAGATTCCCCTTACGGGCCGAGAATGCATATCACGACCGGGCTGCTATACGCCACCGAACCCAGAATGCCGATTCAGCAATTGCATGAGGTCGGTCTGCCGGTGTTGTTGTGGGCTCTTCGAGCTGGCGGAAACAGTGACGCGCTCCTCAAGAACAACTACATGACTTCGGAGGTTATAAGGGCAATATCCAAAAAATTCTGGGGTGATGAGATCGCAGCCGACTTTTCGACATTCGAAGGCAAAGCCCTGTCCGCCGCCAAAATTCAAGACCGCCAGTACGCCAAGGAATCCCTGATCCTATGTGATTTTTCCTGGCCCATCACCCATAGTCCGATAACCGACGATCATGTGGGCGACCCGACGCTGGAAAGCCAGGTTTGTTCTGCTGTAACCGGGATGAATATGGATGAGACAGATTTGGATAAAATCGGACAGCGTGTTTTTAACCTCCAAAGGGCCGTTCTCGCAAGGGAAGATCGTAAAGGGAGAGCGTCCGACACAATTGAAGAATTTAATTTTACAATTCCCCTTAAAGCCGAATTCGGCAATCCGGATTGTATTGTTCCCGGCAGGAATGGAGAGGTCTTTTCAAGAAAAGGGATGGTTCTTGACAGACAGAAGTTCGAAAAAATGAAAGATGAGTACTATGCGATTCGCGGCTGGGATGTCTCCACCGGCTTGCAGACAAAAACAAAACTGGAAGCGCTCGGTTTAGGCGACATTGCAAAAGCCTTGCAGCAAGAGGATCTTCTTGTCTGAGTTCTTAATTACCAGGATATTCCAGCCACCTTCCTTTCTTCTCGATTGTGGTCCATTGTGTCTACAAACGCCTCTATTTTGTAAAGGGCCTCTTCTTCATTAAACACACGTAAATCGACAAGGTCGCCATCTATAGAAACACTCGGGATTTTGAGACATTCCGATAGTACATTTTTGATCGAAAGTAGCTCATAGGTCGCCGCACGGCATGATCTGAGGGGATGACAAATCACACCATCCGCCAGATATTCCGAAGCGGCTTTCAGATATGAGATGGTATATCCGGGTATATCTAGATCGTACTTTTTGGCCGTTTCTTGCTGATCGGTAAATTTATGATATGTCAAGCGTGCAATCAACTCGAGCGGATCTGTCACGCCTTCAATCTCTTCATCTGAAATCGAATGGGGCGCATGATAACCGCTACTCTCATAGACTATCGCTATCCCGTAATTTTCCGCCAATTTATCAAAAAAACTCAATGTGTGCCATGGGGGAATTTCGGCAAACATTACCCGGTATGTCTCGTTGGGAATTGCGCCGATTTTATTGTCCACTTTATATTTCACTTCCGCATACACCTTTTTGTAAAATTCATAGGCCTCCGGGTCATGCGGCATAAAAAGGTGCGGGATCATAATGGACCAAAAATCCTGGGCGACCATCGGAGAAGGTACGGCTTTGCGAAGCCGGTCGACTTCGTGTGCCAGGGCGAGGGTTTTAAACGCCTGATCCACAATTTCTGCCAATTTTCCCCAATCCATCTTGTGGTCCAGGAGTCTTTCCAAAAAAGAGACGAATTCTTTAAGATGGTTTTTTATGAATCGGATCGTTTCTTCTTTGTGACCGGGCAAAAAATATTCTTTTACACCGGTTTGGGGATGTTCCAGCGTCCACTGAGGGACTTCCAGGTAGCGCTTTAAGGCCTGAAACCATTTAAAGCGACCGTCACATGCGGCGCCCGAACCGATAAGCAGCATCGGTTTGGGCATTCCGCCTGCCGGGGCGCCATCAGGTGGTTTCATATTGTTTTCCGCCATCATGCTGGCGTAGCCAAAGCAGTTTCGTGCATACCCGCAAAGAGTGGCGGGAAAACCTTCACTATCGCTGCGCTCCAGATAAGGTTCGGCGAGGCGCAAAGCGGCACAGAATGCCGCATAGTTTTCAGGGAAAACCAGTTCAATTCCCATCGCCTTGGCAATCAGTTCTCCCTGCCACCAGGTGACCATGGACCAGGCTACCGGGCGACCTTCCTGTTGAGCCTGATAGGCGTTTTTCATCATCTTTTTTCCAAAATATCCGGCTTCCCGGGCGGTCTCCATGCTTTTTTTCGACGTGGCCTTCTTTTTTTCTGCTTTCATTTTATTCAACTCCTTTAAAAATCTAGTATTATATCCCGGTTGACAAACAAACCGCTTTATTTTATCAGGCAAGGCATATCGAGCCGGTTGAGCACTTCGGCGCCATCTTCTTTGACCCAAATCATATTTTCAAGCCGGACACCCCCCTGGCCGGGCAGATAGATCCCGGGCTCCACCGTTATGATCATTCCTGGTTCAAGGGTATCATTTTTTAACGGACTGAGCCTTGGAGCCTCATGAACTGAAAGCCCGACGCCGTGGCCTAACCCATGGCCGAATTTATCTTTAAACCCCATTTTATCGATGTGGTCACGCGCAACCGCGTCGACCGCTTTTGAACTCACACCGGGCTTTATTGCATCTATTGCCATTTGCTGCGCATCAAAAACAGTCTGATAAACCTTTCGGAAATTTTTATCTATCGTATCGATAAATAGGGTTCTCGAAATATCCGAACAGTAACCGTTATACCTTGCTCCCCAGTCAAACAGAATCGGCTCTCCTCTTTGTACCTGTCGATTTGAAGGTATGGCGTGGGGTAGGGCACTGTTTTCACCGGCAGCGGCTATGACCGGGAACGAAAGCATATCTGCTCCACCTTCCCTCAACCCTTTCTCTATCGTCCATGCCGCCTCCCTTTCCGTCATCCCGGGCGTTAGCGTGTTTGAAAAATCCTTAAAAACATTTTCTGCAATCAAAAGCGCCTTTCTGATGATTTCGATTTCATCCTGTTCTTTTAAAACCCGTTGATTCTCGATAATATTTTCCGTTGGAACCAGTTCAACCGCCGGGAGGTCTGATTTTAGCTGTTCGGAGATTTTGGTATAATTTTGATATGAAATCCGCAGGCTTTCAAATCCTAGTCTTTTGGTTTCGAGTCTTTTGATCAATCGGGAAAGTGCCTTTATTAATCCCGCTTTATAGGTATAAATTTCGAAAAGAGGCGCTTCCAATCTGCCTTGGGTTTCAAATCGCGCGTCTGTTGCGAGCAAGAGCTGCGTATCGGTGATCAGCAGAGCGCCCGCCGATTCATCAAATTGGGTATCCTCGCCGGTAAACCCGCTGAGGTAGCGGCGATTTTCTTCAATTAAAATCAAGAATGTATCGATCTGGTGCTGTGAACAGGATTTTCGAAAGAGGTTAAGTCGGTTTTCA
>CAZSON010000003.1:4383-37292 GCA_964608375.1 uncultured Desulfobacter sp.
CGGCATGTTAAAGCCGCTTTTTATAAGAAAGAAATCGATCCTTGACAACCGACATGGATGAAGCGTCCGGGTAGCTATTCATT
Source organism: uncultured Desulfobacter sp. (assembly GCA_964608375.1). Taxonomy (GTDB): domain Bacteria; phylum Desulfobacterota; class Desulfobacteria; order Desulfobacterales; family UBA2156; genus UBA2156. The sequence continues at coordinate 4,467 of CAZSON010000003.1, forward strand.
TTGAGCCGGCATCTTTTTATTCTTTGCTTCAAAGGCGGGTGGGTCGAAAACCAAGATCCTCTTTTTTCAGCCGCTTTTTCTCGCTGTTTGAGCATAGTGAGCACCCGGAGCAGTCCTTGAGGGTTATAGCCGGTTTTATAAGCGATTTCCATACCGGAGATATCCGCCTCGAATTCCATATTCTTATCAAGACCCCGGTCAAAAAGTATGTTTTGCAAGCCGCCGATCATATCCTGGAACAGTTTTCCTTCCTCTGCCTTCATGGTGGCAGCTGTAATTTCACCCACGCCCTGGAAAAATTTTGCCCGGCGAATCGATTTAAGGGCGTGTTTATGGCTGACGTGTGCGACCTCATGGGCCAGCACTCCTGCCAGTTGGGATTCATCCCCGATCGATTGCATCAGGGTAGATGTAATGAAGATAATACCGCCCGGACATGCAAACGCATTCTGTAGACGGTTTTTAACAACCACAAAATAAAATGGAATATTGAATCGCTTCGAGTTGCGTGCGACCGAATTCCCTACCAGATTAACGTATTTTTGGAGCTTGGCATCATTAACCGGTCGGCCGTACCGCCGAAAACCCTCAAGCGCCAAACTTTCTCCGATGGCAAACTCTGATTTATAGTCCAGATCGGTTGAACTGGTCAGGATCTTTCCGCTTCCTTCCAAAATCTTTTTTAATTTTTGGAGATCTTCAGATTCTCCTTCAGGATCTAGCACTTTGAAGATGTTAAACGCATAGGCTGGGCTTAAGCTCAAAATGCTCAGGATTCCGGCGTATTTAATGAAACTGCGTCTATTTTGTACAAACCGCTGATCTGATCCCGATCGGTTCTGTCGATGACCCATGATGTTTTTAATCCTTTTCATTTTGCGTGAAGCTGTGTCTATCGATCTCCATCGGCGATGTGGATTCTGATCACCATAAGGATGACCTCATTATTCAGCATATTCTCCGATTTTACCTGCTTTGAGAAATTGCTCAATCTCCCCGGCGCTGGTTGTAGTTGATAAAACAGCATCGAGTGCTTTTTTGTATTGTTCCGGGGTTCCGGTTCGATCGGCATATGCTTCTGCTTCCGGCGATAGCCCCCGGACACTCCTAGATGTATCAGAAGCATCCGCTCGTATGTTACTCCCGGTAAGACCGCCGATGAGCGTCCCCAAAGGATTTTGTTCCCCCCCCTCCTTTTTGGGCGGTTCGCTGGAAACTTTACCGCGGTATATCCAGCCCTTTTTGCCGTTGGCCGTGGAAACCAGATACCATCGGCTTTTCAAAGCGTGGACCGTCAGTTGAGTCCCGACCGGGAGGTTGGCGATTGTTGCAGATGAAACCGATTTTTCTGCTTTCAGTTTGGCGCCGGTTGTGGATACCCAGATTTTTTTTGGGGCGCTTATTGCCTGATTACCAAGAATGGTAAGAGCTAAAAAGCCGATAAGGAAAATAATACCTCGATTCATTTTTTTATTCCTTTGTATCAATAATAATCTCCCGCGAGTGTAAACGCACCCCAGTATCCAGGATGGGGAAATCGCTTTTTTACATGGAGGGTTGCCAATCGCAGGCTCTCCGATTTATTATGATGCATATACTGACGATAAAACTCCTTAATCATGATAGCTGTGGCTACATCACTGACGCGCCATAGACTCGAAACGATGGTGTGGGTACCTGCATAGAAAAACGCACGGTTCAACCCGATAACATCATCTCCCTTTGTTACCTGTCCCAGGCCGGTTTGACAGGCACTGAGAACAACGATATCAGCGTTGATCTTCAGCCCGAAAATCTCCGCCGCCTCCAGGTTACCGTCCTCACCGCTTCCTTTTGTTAACTTTATGGCTGAAAAAAGCGGATTGATTGGATCGAATTGCCCATGCGATGCCATATGTATTATACCAAATTTTTCGATGTTGTCGACAACCCATTTTTCTGAAGCCCGTTCCTTGGTCATCACCGTTACATTTGGGAAATCCCACTTGATTGAATTAACCTCGTGTTCGGAAAAAGGAAGATTGAATGCCGGATCTCCCAGATCAGGATTTCCCAAGGCAAGGACACGCAAACTTTTTGCTTTAGACCGTTTTCCAATGGTGTAGTTGAGCACATTGGCGCTCGGCAAATAGAATATCGGAAACAGATCGATCAGATAGTCATCGGAGTTTGAAAGGGTGGAAAACGAAAGGTAATGGAGCGGGCCATGGGGGATGATGCCGAGTTTTCTTACCTCCTTTAGATAGGGCATCACCGGCGCGAGCAATGTGGTGAAAAGGGCCCTTGATTCGTCTGCCAGCGGCTCGATATTCTGGATTTTTCTGCGATAATCGAGAATTGATTCACTGAAGGCGCTTTTGTTGATGTTGATTCTGAACAATTTGATCCCTTTGGGTCGGATCAACCAATAGAATATTTCATTTTCGAGGATGTAATACTCAATCAGCGCAACATCCGGTTCCAGGTTTTTGATAAGTTTTTTTGCGCTGAAGTTCCCAACGGAGACCAGGGCGCTCAACTGCGGGTTTTCAGCCTGGATTTCGAGCATTAATGTTTTAAAATCATTTCTAAGCCGAACCAGTGCCTGTTCGTATGTCTGACGCTCCGCTTTTTCGGTCGATTGGGCCAAAAGGACTTCTTGTTCTTCCATTCGGGCCCTAAGCAACGTCTGACGATCGTAAAGTTTTTGATCTATTGATCGGTTGAGAGAAAGCCTTTGGTTTCCAAGGAGGTCGATAAAGTTCCTCGACCTGGATCGTTCTGCAATTTCAAACGACTCCACAATCTTTCCTTCGTCCGCCAGCAACCGGCAGAGGGTTTCATAAACAGATAGTTTGTTGGATAAGAAGCGATCTTTCAGTTGAAGGATTTTGATATCTGATCGCATGCTTTCGATGACCCTGACCGCCTCCAAAAGAAGTTGCTCGGCCTTTTCCTGGTTGTCGGAAAGAAGGAGCTTTGCCATGCCGAAGATGGATCGCCACTCGGTTTCCCGCAAAGACATCGATCGCGCCAATTTAAGAGCCTTTTGATATGCATTCGTTGCATCAGCTTTCTTTCCAATAGCGGAATATGCATCTCCCAAGCCCAGGTTCGCTTTTGCCACATTGATCCGGTTCCCGATGGCAGCGGCCTGCATCCTAGCTTTTTGAAATAATGGTATTGCCTTTTCTGCTTCACCCATCAAAAGATAGGTCAATCCCTGATTGCGCAGATCGTAGGCTATCGCCCAACGCGATTTCAATCGCATGTCAATAACCAGTGCATCTTCAAAAGACTGCAGCGCCTCGGCATAACGCCCCATTTCTCGAAATATCAACCCGGTGTTATTTAACGTAGTCGCGACTTCATCATCCCGCACACGAAGTGCTTTCGCGGATGTCAGGGCTTTTTTCAGTTCGATCAGCGCTTTTTGATTATCCCCCAATGTCCACCATAAAAGACCGGCGGTGTTCAGGGAAATGACCTGCATCAGGGCGAGGTTATTTTCTTTGGCCATCTGATACGATTTTGTTTGCAAATGGAAAGCATCTTCGTATTTTCCCTGAAACCATGCATTATTGGCCTGTTCGATGATAATTTTTGTCATAAGGCTAATGTTACCGAATCCGGAATGTACTATTGTCAGCGCCTCAGCATATTGTTTATCCGCTTTTTTAAAATTTCCCAACAGACGGTAACACCGTCCGATATCGAGTAAAGCCTGGCCGATACGAGCTGATATTTTTGAAGAGCGTTTCATCCCTTTATAAATAAGAAGCGCCTTTTTATAACTCTGGATGGCCAGTGCATATCGACTCAGACGTAAATCGTATATTCTGCCGATATTTAAATGTTGAGCCGCTAAAAGCGCTTCTTTGTTCAACACCTCGCTCAGCGATGCGGCGGATTGGAAATGATCCATTGCCCGGTCATATTGCATTGCATTCTCTAAAACCACACCCAGATCCGCCAGCGTTGAAATCCGGTAGGAGCCGAGTTCCAAGTTTGAAAAAATTTCCAAAGCCTCCTCTAGAATAGAAACCGCTTTTTCATATTGTTCAAATTGAGAATAGATAATGCCCAACCTCAAAAGCGCTTCTCCGTGTGCTTTGGTATCGGGGCTTTTTTTGGCCATCAGGTCTGCCAGTGCCTCGGCGTACTTGAGGGTCTTTTTCAGGTTGCCAGTTTTATACGCACTCTCACGGGCATAGCCCAAAAGAGGGGGAATGTAGCGCTTGAATTGATCTGAATTTTCGGCAATCTGGATCGAATTTTCAAAAAGAGCGAGGGCTTTTGAATAAAGATCTGTTTTGTAGGCCTTATCCGCTTCCTGCACGTATTTTGTAAAATGGGTTTTGGCAAAAACCAACCCTTCTTCAGGGGTCATGCCGGCATAACCGAGCTGAATCCATTGATTTTTTATTTTTAAATTCTTCGTTGCCGATTTCATCGCCTTAAGGGCTGAAGTAGAAGTATATACCTTGAGAAAGGCTTCAGAAAAAGTTGAATCAATCGCCGGGTGTGCAGGGAGGATTACGCTCGGAGTTCCGTATATTGAAAACAGGTGCCCAATCGAGTATGCATCTGCAACTGATGCATTTGGTAACAGCGCCAAAGATAGATTGCTGAGAGTATTGAGCAGTTTTGTTAATGCAATTCGTTGTCCCCCAACAGTCTCAACCGCCAGAAACCGGTTTGGACGTTCGCCTTCCCGGGTGGGGACCCGCTGGGCGAATGAAACCGGTGCTGACAGCCATAACGTGTGAATTCCACTCGCTTCATACGAAAATTCACCGGTTGTTAAATCTGAAAGCGTGATCGAGTCGTATCCCTCCAGGTTGCCGGAAGAGGTGGGAATCCTCAGGAGGTTTCGTTTAAACGGTTTTCGACTGAGCATCGATCGTATTAGGTGGGTGGCACTCAGCGCAAAGACGTCGATATTTTTTGCCGGCAGGTGATCGGGCAAGATTGAATCGAGATCTTCATAGGCTAGATAAATCAGTTGATCATCCGGCCCGGCGAGATCTTGAGCGCTTTTGAATATGGATGTGATATGGAAGGCACGGATATCATCAGGGGTTACCGTAAAAGCGATAAAAGCGGGTGCCCGATGATTCTGAATACGGTGTGTTTTAAATAGCCGGATCAGTTTTCCTTTTTCCGGCAAAAGCCCCATCACATCCGCGGCCTCAAAAGGCTCAGCCCCAAAGAAAGTGATGATATCAGCGGGCTTATCTTCAGGCCTATTGGAAATCACCTCTTCTCTCAACGCTTGGTAGCGCCGAGTGAGGTCCTCATACGCTTTCCCGGTAGATGAAGTGAGTGCTTTACCGGGGTTGTCATCTTCGCTCTTTGTTTTTGCATACCTTTCATTTTGAGATACAATACGATCTGCTAAATTCTCAGTTTCAACAGCAAGCCCCAACAGAATCATTGCCTGTTCCCGGGTTTTTTTGTCCGGGATAAACCTCACGATGTCCGGCAATTTCTCTCCGTTTTTCCCGGTAGTTGATTCGACCAGCCCGATTTCATTTGTCAACTGCTGCTGCAGATATTGTTTTTCTTCGCCGTCTGCTGCAGATATCTTTTCACGCAGTATGGCGATCCGTTCCAGGCGGGAATAAATTTTACGAAAAATCGCTTTTTCGCTTTTTTTTATTCGACCGATCAGGGGTGAAAGGCGATTGAACCGCTCAAGTTCAGACAGACGTTCTGCAAGATTAAAAGCCTCTTCAATCCGATTTGAAGAAACCAGATCATCGACCATTTTCCCGAATGTGTCCAAAATTTCATCTGCGCGACAGCCCGCCCTCAATATGTTGACCGACTCCAGCGCTGTCAATGCGTTTTCAAATCGTTTCAATCCCGCATAGGCACGCCACTTCAGATCCGGAAACATACCCCTTTTTGAGAATTCGAGCGCCCGGTTGAAATGGTTTGCAGCGCTATGTTTCTCTCCCAGTCCGATTGCAGCTTTGGCCAGATTAAGATGCAGGGTGGAAAGAAGCTCCAATCTCCTTCGGTCGAGAGCTTCTTTTTTATGCTCAAGTGATTTCAGTCCTTTATTAAAATGAAAGACAGCGGTTTCAATACGTTTGATACGAAAAACGGTCTGTTCCAAGTTGTTTTCAGAACCATCCGCGGCCCCCAAAGCATAAACGCCCATGGTATTGTGATAAATAGCTTCAATCGGTTTTTGAAAATGGATCGGGTTTTGATCAAAAAGACCGGTTGTTTTTTTGTCGAAGACCGCCAGTTGACCGACAAAAACACGACGTTCGTCGGTTTCAGCGGGGATCATACTGAGCACTTTGGCCATATTCATGACATTGGTGGCGGTACTGACACTGTTCTTCATCCGAAGCGTCAAATCAGCCGCGTAACGGAAAAAAGAAAATGCATCGATCCGTTTTCCCCGGGCCATCGCCAACTGGCCCGCTCGGTGATATAGGAGAGATACTCCGTAAAGGTCACTGTCCGTAACCGGGCCATCAATCGGGTAGTCGGCAAGTTGGTGTTTGAGGGTTGTTTCAGCAGGTATCAGGTTATCGAGCTCTACCTCGATACGTAAGATCAAAGCTTCTGCAAGTCTTTTTTCCTGGGCTGCAGAAAAGCCATGTCCTGCACGGGTTGTGCTGATATCATCTGTGGATAACCGAAGGGCGATATTGAAAAGTCCCTTTTTTTCTTTTTCGCTTTTATCCGGCACACCGTATTTCTGAATTAGGGTTATGACCTCCGAAAACTCCCCGGCCGCCTCTTTGAGCTGTTTTAGACGATCTTCACCGGTCAGGGTCTCTGCCAGCCGGTATCGGCTGTATGCAATCGATCTTTTGTTTCGAGCTAAATTTTTCAAAAGATTAAGGCGCTTGCTCAATGAAAAGAGCCGGACATCTGTTTTGATCGCCTTTTCCCAATGACCTGCTTCCTGATAGGCCAGACCGAGGCGATCAAGAAGCTCGGCTTTAAGGCGGATCAGCCGGCCGGGGAACCTTAGATCTTCACCTATTCTCCGGATGATCTCCGAAAGGCGCCGATTAACGTCATTCGGATTCACTCGAATATTTTTGTTTACCTTTTTATTGTCATTTACCAACAAAACCACCTGTTGGTTCAATTTTTTTTGTTCTAAAATCAAATCTTTCATCCCCCGGTTGTAAGCGAACCATTGAGGAGCAGGCGGGGGAAGGTGTATTGAGTTCAATTCGGACAGTCTCTTTTTTATCCGGGACTGGGATTTGGCAATTATCTTTGTACGTTCGGCAAACTCTGCCCCGTCTTTTAAAAATGGGGTTATCACCTGGTCCATGATATATCTGATTATTTTGTCGAACTGTCTGGATGCATCCATCGGTTCCATACGCCGATCGATAAGCGAAATGGCCTTTGTAAACGCGCTGATGGTTGCTTCAGACTCTCTTATGTGAAACGCACTTGAACCCAAACGCTGATAAAACAGTATTTCGGTGCTATTGTTTTGAAACAGCTGTTTTGAATGAAGGCGTTGGGTAAAATAATGGAAAGCCTTTGCATGCTGGCCGAGCAGAAAATAGGTATTGCCGATATTGAGAAGAAGATTGGCCGCATTTAAGGGATTATTCTGGTGATTGTTCAAAAAGTATGCTTTTTTATAAGATTCCAGCGCAATTTCCAGCTCTCCCTCAATCTTATGAACCGTCTCAAGAACCTCAAACACATACCCAAGGGTTTGATGAAAATACTCGATTTGTCCGTTTAAGTTGATCGCACGGATAAGCATCTTTTTGGCTTCCATCAGTCGATCTTTTCCATCAAGATAGGTGAGACAAAGGGCGGCGGCGTAGAGAGGGATCGGATCATCAATCCGCTCCCTCATTTGGTGGAGGTAAACTTCAAGCACTTTCTTCACATCTTTTTGGGCAGCGGCAGATTTGATATAGCCGCGGTGGGCGGCGACAAGGGTTTCGTCGTACTCGATCAATTCTTTAAATATTTTCCGTGCTGAAGAAATCTCACCCAATCGATAGAGGTATTCTGCGCCGCCAAGCGATTTTTGGATATAGCCCTTTCGGGCCAGTTGGTAGATGTGATCATCATAAGGTCTTAAAGAAATTTCAGCTTCATAAAGCTTCAGGGCCTGGCGAAACCGCTCTTGTTTGTAAAGTATTTCGGCCAGAGAGAGCCTTGCAGCAGCGGTTTGTGAGGTTAGAATCGGAAATTCTTCGAGTACCTGCCGGTAAGCGTTTTTTGCCCTGGATTCTTCTCCTGCTTCGAAGAGCAGGTCGCCAATCCGATTTAAGGCGCCGATGGACAACGGTGGCGCCTCCTCGCGATTTTCATCCGCAATTTTGCGAAGCAATTGTAATTTACCATCCAGGCTTTTTGTTTCAGATTCCGAGATTGACAGATTTAATATGCGATCAACCGCCACATCTGCCCATGGATCTACTGCCGGAAATGTTTTGACCACGTCAAGATAAATAGGATAGACCTTTGCCGATCCGCTGATCTTACTGTAAATATCAGCCTTTAGAACCATCGCTTCCGCCACTTGAACCTTTAAAGATGCACTGTTTTGGATCACGCTCTCAAGCAGATGGATCGCTTTAAGGAGATTTTCCGAATCCCTCCCTTCGCTAACCAGCAATCGAGCACGCTTTAGCTTCGATCTTGCGGCGACCGCAGGGGTGCGGCCTTTGGAGATGTTTGCAAGTCGGCGGAGTCCTTTATTTAAGATACTCGATTTTTCCGTCTCATCTTTTTCATTTTTAAGTTCTTTCCGGAGATCAATGACTGTCAGCTCGATGAGCGCAAAGGCAGCTTCAGGCTGAATCTGCGGATAATAATCAATGACTGTTCGAAACAACAAATAGGCATTGGCCATCAGGTGCAACTGTGAATAAATTTTTCCGATTTCAAACGCTGCGCCAGCTCCAAAAGACGCCTGGTCCGGGAAACGCTCCAATACCTTATAATAAGCAAGAAGGGTGAGGTATGGATCAAAAGGGATCGCACGAGAAAGATCTTCGCCCAACTTCATCTGATCTATTGCGTCTTTTGCAATTGGAATCTGACCCTCAACCGGCAGTGACCAGCAATTGCTCATTCCGCCGAGATCAGAAAGAAAAAAAATCTTTTTACCGGCCACATGAGGTTGAAAGGATGAAAATCTTGCAGAGGTCACGGGATAGGGCCCAAACGGTTCGCTGAATATGGCTGTTTTAAATATCGCGGCATTGTCTTTGGTGTCGATCGTTCCGTCGTGATTCGAATCGATCGCAAACCGTGAAAAGAAGATATGTTTACTATCCGAAGACCATGAGGGGAAAAAATCCATATACGGCCCGGTGGTGACTGAGCGAACCTTTTTTGTTTGCAGATCAACTACAAGGATGTCTCCGGAATCGTTGTAACGGTAAGATACAAAGGCAAGCATCAGGCCATCTGGCGAAATAGATGGAAAAGCGCCGTCTCCCTCTATCGGGAGTTTTTCCGGTATTAATTTTTTATGATGTAAATCCGTCCGGTGATCGATATTCAAACTGACAATAGTTCTGTCGGGATCGGCAGCCCTTTTTTGATGAAAATACAGTTTTTTCCCGTCAGGTGAAAAAGAAGGTGCACCGTCTTCTGTCTCTTGGCCGGTCAACCGAACCGGGCGCGCGCGCGGGTCTTTGAGGTCGAGTAGAAAAATATCGCCTTTCGCGTCATGGTTTTCACTCGTATAGGCGATGAATCGACCGTCTGGAGAGAAAACGGGCGAGGATTCACGTCCGGGGTCGGCGGTCAACCTTCTCGGCAGTACAATGACGGACGGGTCGGCGGATCGAAGCCACAGATCGGTAAATTTTTTTCGTTCAGAGGTGTATGCCAGCCATTTGCCATCTTTTGAAACTGCGATATCGAAAATCGGATCGGTTTCTGCGGTGATTTGTTCCGGTCGATTCGCAGGTGACAGCACCGGTCGGTTTCCGAGTCGACCGGGCAGGGCAGGGGGAGAAAATCCGAGTGTAATCACCGCCGACATTATGAGAACGGCGCTTGTTTTTCTCAGTAGATGGTTTTGAAGACTCATTGTTTTCTCATCCATTTTCCGTCTTCAGCCTGTATCTTTTCACCTGGCAGTGCATTTTCGATATTGATTTTCGCGAATATTTTTTGTATTTTTATCATATCGGTATCTGTCAGGTTTTCGTTCATTTCAACGACCCTGTGCATTACAGTTTTTCTTGCGTTATTGATCTGTTTGACCACAGAATTGAATTCGGCGTTTGTGTACCGCTCTGCAAATGCTTTTAAATCCTCGGGCACGTGGTCTTTTTGGGTTGAAAAGGTTGTCAGGAGTCCGGTGTTGTTCTCCCCCACCCAACCCAATCGTTTAAACGTTTCAAGATCGTCGGCGTGAAAGGCCTGCACCTGCATGGCCGCCAGGGTATCTTTATATTCCTGACTTCGCTTGGGCGGCTGTTGAATCTGTCCGCTGGAATCAACACCCCTGACCGATGCAGCCAGAAGCATTTCCCGGTCAAGGGAATTGTAAGTTCCAAGAACCTGGTTTTCCAGTGCCGTTCGTTCGCTCAGGACCTCCACTTTCACTTTAGCAAGCGTACACCCGAACATCAGGATTAAAATGACACACAAACTCTTTTTCATACCTACCTTTTTCTTCTTTCAAGCGTTAAATTATTCTTTCGATTACCGATCTTAATGCTGTTTTTTGTATAAATGTCAAATAGTTTTACTATCGGTCCCAGATGGATAAGCTGCTCTTCAATATCCGATAATCCGGGAAGATTTCCTATATTCAGACGTTCGAGCGAAGGAATTTTTATCAATATTCCTTTGACTTTCACCTCACCATATAATGATAGGATGCCATTTTTAATTGTCAATTCAATCCATGTAGGCGTCCCGACTCGAAGCAGGCGGCGCTGTGAAGAGATTGTTTCGTTGCTTTCGGAAGGATCGATCATGTAGAGGAATCCTTGAAGGGATCGGGAGCCGATATGACTGAATGTCAGGCCCATATTCAGCTCCTGGAGGAGTGGCTGTGATTTTACGGTGAGCGGAAAAGATAGAAACAATTCTCCACTGATCGATCTGTCTTCATTGTCATCCCTTTTTCTGGAAAGCAAGTTTTTTGCATTCAGACCCGAAAACGACATTTGTGTCTGAATTAAAAATCGTGGATTTTTATCCAGAATCGCAACCGAACCGATGATAGTTCCACCTAGCAGGTCTGACTGAAAATAATCGACCCTCGGAAGTGATTCGGTGAGGTCCACATCCACAACCGAACGATCGATCAGAATCGGGTTGAGCAGACCGCCCAGCCGGGCGGACTCGAAAGAGATCGTGTGTCTGGGTTTAAAACGCTTTCTCAATTGATTCATTCGCCTTTGAAGTGTCAAATCTTTCAGTTCAGATCCGAACAGCAGAGGGCTTTTTTTAAGAACATCAACAGAGAGTGAGGGTGTCTTTCTTTTATTTTTCGCTTGCCCATCAGAAATATAGAAGCTTTTCTCCAGGTTAAGATCGGTTTGCAGGTTTTTGATAGCAAAATTGCTGCCGATGTCGATGTTCATTTTGGGGGTGTTGATCCAGCTTTTTATATCGATCCGCTGACCCGGTGTGAGTTGCACCTCACCACCGGCCATCATCTTTCCTTCAATGTTAAGGTCGTTGGTGAGCGTATGCAAAGCTTTTCCACCCTGAAAACTCAGGGTGCCTCTGGCATTACCGCCGATATGTTCAAGTAAAACAGGCAGTGGTGATGCTAAATCTTCTTTTGTGATCCGATCCAAACCATAAAGTGAGAGATTGAGGGTTTCTTTTATGTTGAATGGCTTTAGATCGAGAGCCTGAGAAAAGGAGAAATTTTTGAGGTATCGATGTTCGCCTGAAAACGAAAGATTGATTGATAATGGATTGGATTTGATCGGCTGTTTCAGGATTTTAAGCGGGATCGTGTCGATATTTTCGATCAAAAGGTTTCCACTTGCTTTTCCGATACCGCTTATTTTATCAAATTCATATTTTATCGGTTCCAGGGTCGAAACAGGACCAACTTTTATTTGCCTGCCATCAATAACGGTCCAATCTATTCCTACGTCATTTAGGTTGGAGGAAAAGCCAAGCTTATCGAGGAAGTTAAAATCGCTTTTCATATCAAATTTCGATTTTTCCTCTAGTTTTTTCAATTCTTCGGCTGTTGGAATACTTCCTGAAAAACGCCATCGAAATTCCATATCTCCGGTCAACCTGTTGTTTTGATGATCTTTTTTCAGGAATTTTGTAAAAAGTGCTTCCAGATCAACGGCTAACTTTCCTTCGGTATTCAGAAGGGCCGAAGATAGATCCTTGATTTTTGCTTCAATCTCCATTTTCAGAACTTTGCCCAAAACCCACTTTATGGTCAGGCCCGATACACTCGCTTTAAGCGGCGTTAAACGGTCAATATGAATTCGGGTTGCCGCGGCAATAAGATCGGAATCGGTTTGAAGAGGCGTAAAGCGCTTGTTTCGAATCGTCAGTGAGGGAATCGCGATATGGAAGGTTTTTAATCCCAGATCAATGCCGGTTTCAGGCTGCTCGTTCAATGTTGCAACCAGTTTCTGCTTGGCTTTGTTCATGGTGATAAATCCTGGAATTTCGAGTTTATTTAAAATAATGGATTCTTGTAGTTCAAGTTTAGAAGTAAAACCAAAAGATGAAGTTTTTGACGGATGGATTTCTTTGGCTTTTATTCTGAGATGAGGTATTTTCAACGCGTTAATATGAATATTTTTTTCACCCGTGATTTTTAACTCGTCGACCTGCATTGACGCGGATAAATCGACCTTTTTAGGGAACCTATTCTCAGTGATCGATTCTAAGCGTGCGATCGAAAATCTGAGATTTTCAGCGGAAAAAGAAGGGGTGGAAAATCGATTTAAATTGTACGTTACGCCTCCGGGGATGGTGAGTGCCAGGCCGTTTATTTCAATATGATTGGGTCCCAAGGGGAGAGATCCGGAAAAATGGGCGGTTTTAATTTTAAGAATTGGCACTTTGTTGTCAATCTGAAAAAGAAACGGAATCTCTTGCGGAATAAATCCCCGCACAAGGGTAAAAAGTTTTTCCAGATCAATCCACACCGGTCCGATGATCATATCGATCGTTGGCTTGGGTTGGTTCAAACCCGTAACAATTCCGCGCCACATAACCTGACTGTCTCCCAGGGAACGAAGCGAACCCTTTTGTATTGAAATTGTACCATTTTTGACTGTAATGTCCCCTCTGTTCGATAGGGAAAAATCGAACGGTCCAAGTCGGTTGTTTGGTATAACTCCACCTGACATTCCGATACCATTACCGGTCAATCGGGTGTCAAAGGAAAGGGTCTCTATAGGGTTTCTGTCGACATTTAACAAAAACTCAAGGTTTCCTGTGATTTGGGTTGTGGAAACCGAAGGGGGAATAAAGGGAAACAGGATTTTTTGTAATTCCGGCAGATGAATTTTGATACGTGCTTTGGTCTTTTTTGTGGCAGGATCATGGTTTATGTTGAATTGAGAACCCGGGAGCACAGCATCTATATCGAAAAGGGCGTGGGTTAAATCTAAAGTACCCTTGTCATTAAACAGATCTCTTATTTTGGAGTTTAAACGGATGGAAGGGATCTGATGTCCTTCCAGTTTTAAATCAGATGAAATATTCAGCGTGATGGGACTAAAGTAAAGAGATGGTATGGCCAGTTGAAGGATCATTTTTTCCAATGCCAACCGCCGTCCGGTTTGTTGATCATCTATTCTAAGGGCTATATTGCTGAATCGCCCGGTGGCCTGAACATCAATCGGAAATTTTATCGATTTTTTTTCAGAACTGCCCTGCGGTTTTTCCGGTTCAGGTAAAGCCGATTGGGTCAGTGGAAAAAGAAACTTTTCTAAATTGGTTTGTCCGTTGTGATCACGAATCAGCTCTATCGCCACATCGCTTACAACCAGATTGACAATCAAACGACGTTCCAGGATTTTTTTTAGATCCACCTGAATCACTGCTTTTGAAATAGAACAGAGCGGCTCATCTGAAAAGACCGGCAAGTCCTTGATTAAAACACCCTCAATATCTATTTCACCTTCCCAGTTCCAGCTCAGTCTTTTAATCTGAACAGGTCGGTGAAGCGTTTTTGAAACCCGGGTTTCAGCGTAGCCCCGGAACCATTCGGTTGAGATTATTTTGGGGAGAAAAAGAACGAAACTGACGACAAGGATGACGATTATAGATAGGAATGCTACAGAGGCAAGGAGAATGCTCCTCGTGATCGAACGGTTTGATGTTGGTATGGTGTCGATTGACATGAAGATGCGCCAAAGAAAGAATATATTACATCAATTCATATCATAGTTGATAAGGTAGTGCTTTTCAAGAAAAACAAACCACTCGCAGATGTTGGGATTGCATCAGGCGAGTGGCTTTGGTAATAAGACGCTCTTTTTTTTAATATCGGTATTTTTAAATCGCCATTTGTTTGATTCTTTGTGACAATACCTGGGATTCAAGGTTCACCCCGATCCGAAGAGATCTGAGTCCATGCACACCGGGGAGAGGCTCCAGTTCGAGGTTTTCCAATTTTCCGCTTAGATACCCTTCTGCCTTTAGAAAGTCGATATAGCGGCGCATCTCCAGTGCCTCTTCCGGATGTGAATAGACAATGGCAATCTTTCCGGGCTGGGTTAACCTTTCCTTTCCTCCCTTAACCACCGCTTTATCTAGACGCGATTTGATAATCTCCTGCCGGACATCGTAAGCGCCATCGACATCAAACCGCTTTTCATCGAACCGAAAACGAATGGATAAAGGTGTATCCTGGATGAGGATAAGATGGGCTGTATCAAGCGGTACCTTTAAAGAGGACTTTAGCTGTTCTGTATGCCAGGCAATGCCGGCAGCGACCTTGACCTGCCAAAGCCGAAGGTTTTTCAGATAGAGATCATTAAAATCTCCCTTCTCCATCAAAGAGGTTCCGAGGTAAATCAGGTAATCGATCCCGTCTGTCCGGTGCCGCTCAAAATAGTGTGGGAATATCTGCTGTGCTTCTGCTTCCTCCTGATCGAGATAGAGGGCAAGCTTGTTGTTCAAAAGAGAGACGCTTTCTTCGAAATCTTTTCGAAACCGGTAGACTGATCCGAGGCCCGGGTCAATGGCGGATTCGTATTTTTCGATAGCACGCAGCACTTTTGGCCCAAAACCTCTCAGGTGTGAAAAAATCGATTCCACCTCATTACTGATAAATTTTATCACCGACAGTTCATCTCCGGACCCCAATCCCGTTTTAATTTGTTCAAGTTGCTGTTCAACACGTGAGCTTAATTCTCTAAGGACAAGGATCGGTTTGGCTTTATGTGCCAGGTTCACCGCCTTTAAGGCCAGCTCCAGGTGTTCAGAGAGGTCCTTTTGAATGGCGCGATTCCGTTCATTCGTTGATCCGCGAATATCGGAAATACCATAGAGGGGATAGACATCTTTAAAAATAATGGACGGCATTTGTGAGGCCTCTCCCCTACGGAAATTTTCGAGATGCTGGAAAGCGGCCTTGCGAAAACGCCATTCAACTGTGGGATGGATGGCGGTACAATTTTCCTTGATCAACCCTTGCACCTGATTATCCAGATCATCCAGTGCTTTTTTTATAGCCAAAGAAAAAATCGGTTGAATATGGTTCATCACCATCTCATCCAATGGGCCAAAATCCCCCGGTTTCGGGGAACCGAGTTTTAGGACTCCGATGCATTGACCTTTGTAAATCAAAGGGGAGATCATCAAAGAGCGATCTCCCATTTGGTAGAGTTCATCTTTCTTATGTTTGGAGCAGGGATCCTTGAGTACATCGGGAACTCGCACAATTTTTTCTCCCTTTATCGCCTGCTCAAACACTGTCCCCTGGGAGGTTGAAATATGAACATGGTGGGAGTCAGCAAATATGCAGTTTCGGGCCATCTCAGATCCTGAATTTATAAGAAGAATCTGGTCATCCTGTATGGCCGCGAGGTCGGCAACAAGCTTTGGACGATGAAAAAGCGTACGCAGACTCTTTTGAATGCGCACAAAACCCTCCTTGGAAACGATGGAATCTTGATCGATCAGGTTCCGCTCCAAGTTGGATAGAACTTGTGATTCGGTAACATCAATCGCCTGGATGACGGTGAACCCGCATAAAATGAAATCCTCGGGGGGAAGTATTTCCCGGAGCATTTCCGGTTCGGTCAGATGATCCGTGATGTATGAACGTTCTTCGGAAGAAAGCGTTTTAAGGTCCCCAACCGGACGAGCGTCTACAAATGAGAAGTCAAATTTGATTCTGAAATGACGTTCGAGATTTGTATCAGGGTCTTTTATAGTCCGGATCAGAGGGTAATCGACCTGCTGATGGATCCCGTAGCACTTGTCCAATATAACCAGATATGCCCGGATAACCCGGGCCTTATGAAAGCTCTCCTTGTCAAGGTTGAGATGTCCGGTGAAGGAACCGTCTTTATTTAAAAACAGTTGTTTAAAACGGGGTGAGACAAAAATAGATTCAGTTGAGAAGGGGATGGCAGCGGCAACCGCTTCAATATTCCAGTATACGGGTGGAAATACCAGGGCCATCAGACGTTTGACCAGGTCGGTATGACGGTCCAGCAGAGTGAGGTCTTCAATAGGACCATAGAGTTCCGGGGCTTTATCGAGTATCTCTCTATGAGTGTTTGCGCTGCAGGGCATTACGGTACTAAAATTTTCTTTATGCTTATCTAAATAATCGATCAGCGGTTTCAGGCTGAGAGAGCATTGAAACGGATATTTTTTCTGTAGATCATCCATGCTAACCTCCTTCTTTCTAAACCTGTAATATATACATGAACAAAAAATTGTCCATACAAATTATATTATCAGGTTTCGCCATTGATTATTATACCGCATTTTTCACACCGGTATCTGGTCTGTGCCGTCTCTTTTGATCGGATCTTTTCAAATTCATTTCGTTTTTCACCGTGGATTTCAAAACATTCCGGGCAGTAATCCCCTGAAAGTTCATCCACCTTGATAGTTAAATGGCAATGCCGGCACCGGAGTCTTTCCGGTTGTTCAGGAAGCAGTGTCAGTTCACGGTGTCGGCAGGAGGTCATATCGAATCTCGCATTTTAATGATTAAAAAATAAATCGCTCAGGTTTCGCTCCTGATATTTTGTTTAAAGCCGCATCAGGCAGCCTGTTCAATGCGCCGATGGCTTTTGGTTATTGCCCTATCATCAATCGGCAGATGCAACAGGCTTGCCATTAGCCCCAAGGCGACAGAGAGCCACCAGACAATGAGATATGAACCGGTTGTATCGTAAAGATAACCACCCAGCCATACACCGATGAAGCTTCCGATCTGATGACTGAAAAAAACGATTCCGAAAAGCATCGTCATGTATCTTGGACCGAAGATTTGTGCAACCAGTCCGGAGGTAAGTGGAATTGTGCCAAGCCAGAGAAAACCGATTGTGGATGAAAAGATCAGCGCAGACCATTCGGACAGAGGAATAATGATAAAGGAGAAAAATACGATCGCCCGAAGCAGGTACAGACAGCTCAGCAGGTATTTTTTACTGAATTTGCCACCCATAATCCCGAAAGACAGCGTACCGAAAATATTACAAAGCCCGATGAGCGATAAAGACAAGGCACCCATTGCCGGGGGGAATCCGGCATCACCAAGATATGCCGGCAGGTGAACGGCGATAAAAGAGACATGGAATCCACAGACGAAAAAGCCTGCTGTAAGGAATTTAAAGCCGCTGTGTCCGCGTGCTTCGGTCAGTGCCTTGGCAAGGTTTAATGGATCGGTGGCAATTGCACGGTCGGTGCGACCCCGGAGGCCGATTGCCAGCGGCAACATCAAAAGGATCAATAGACTAAGAAGCTGCAAAGCCCTGCTCCAGCCAAAATGTGTCAAAAGCGTCTGACTTACCGGTGCCATGATCAGCTGGCCAAGGGAACCTGCCGCAGTGACGGTTCCGAGAGCCCAGGAACGCTGGTCAGAAACCACCGAACGCCCAACAGCCCCGAGAGTTACTCCCAACCCGGCGGAGCTCAGTCCCAACCCGATCAGCAGACCAGCAGAGAAATAGAGCCGGATAGGGCTCGTAGATACCGACATGATGTAGAGCCCAAATGCGTATACAATTCCGCCGCCGGCCACTACCCGTCCGGCACCCCATCTGTCTGCGATTGCACCGACAAAGGGTTGGAATGCTCCCCAAAGCAGATTCTGAATCGCCATGGCAAGGGCAAAGATTCTCCTGCCCCAGCCGAATTGCGATGTCATCGGTTTTAGAAACAACCCAAAACTTGTTCGCAGCCCCATCGAAAGGAGCACCACAACTGATCCGCATAGTAAAATAATAAATAATGGAATTGAAGGTCTGGATTCGTTCGATTTCATGGTTCGTGAAAACAGATGTTTTTTTTGTAACTTCTCAAAATGTTACGGTTGTTTTATTCAGCATCAAAAACATAGCCCTCTGGACCAGGGTGTCTATTGATAACGAGCAAAAAATAGGTTTTGGTTGAGCGTCATTTTTCAGTACTTTTTAGAAGTCATTTTTTTTGGTTAGCGCCGACTTTTTGCAGGATTTTCTGTTCCGGCTCGCGGTGGTCGAGGGAGGATTATCGCATCCCTTGCAGACCGTGCACCTCACATCGCTGCAGTTCTGACAAAAATAACAATCCGGGCAATGATGCTTGCGATCGGTTGAGTCTTGTTGCTCTGGCTCGTAAACCAGCCCCTCCAGTCCGGGCATTTTTATCCAAGGCATAAGAAAACCAAAAAAATCCAAAAAATTATCAACTTGCTCTTGCCATCTTCAGGTGCTTTTCCTAAAGGATATATGTTAGGCTCAAAACTAAGCCGTCAAAATCTGAACTTTAACCAACGATGATAATCTCGTGAAAAGTCGTAGAGCGAACAAAATGGGACTTTTTACAAAAATATTAACTTTAGCATAAAAGGAGGACAAAATGAAAGTCGCATTTATCGGAATGGGGACAATGGGCGCCCCCATGGCTATTAATATTTTGAAAAAAGGCTATGATCTAACGGTTTACAACAGGACCCAAGGAAAAGAAGCGGCTGTTGTCAAAGCGGGGGCAAAACGGGCTGTTTCGCCCAAAGAAGCGGCTTCAAAAGCGAGTATGATTATTGTCTGTGTCAGCGATACCCCGGATGTTGAGGAGGTCGTTCTGGGAGAAAATGGCGTGATTCATGGTGCAAAGTCCGGATCGATGGTGGTTGATATGTCAACAATCAGCCCCAATGCAACACGAAAAATGGCCAAAACCCTGGAACGAAGCGGAATAAAAATGATAGATGCGCCGGTTTCCGGCGGATCTGAAGGTGCTGAGAACGGAACCTTAGCGATCATGATAGGCGGTGATCCGGCTAATGTGGAAAAGGTTAGGCCGGTCCTTGAAACCATGGGAAAAACAATTACGCATGTCGGACCGGTCGGTGCCGGTCAGCTCACAAAGGCCATCAACCAGATAATCATTGCCGGCGGCTACCTGAGCGTTGCCGAAGGTGTGGCTCTAGGCCTGAAAGCAGGCCTTGATATGGAAAAGGTCGTCCAGGCGATAGGCGGTGGCGCTGCAGCTTCCTGGGTTTTAAGCAACAGGGCCGGAAATATGATCGCCAACGATTACCCTCTCGGGTTTCGAGTGCGGCTGCACCACAAAGACCTTCGAATCGCACTGGAAACTGCGAGCGAACTCGGAGTCGTCCTGCCGATAGCTGCCCTGGTCGATCAGATTGAAAACGGACTGGTCGGGCGGGGTTTTGGCGATGAAGATCTATCTGCCATGGCCCGCATGATTCGTGATCAATCCGGAATAGATCCATCCTGATCGGACCATCTTCTCATTTTTTCCCGATTACCCTTTTTATTTTTCAACAACAAGGGGGTAATCTGGCGTCGGGTTTAGCGGACATGAATATAGGTATTTACCGGGTTTTAAATCGATTTGAAAATCTTTGGTCTTTCCCATGGCCAAGCCGCCGCCGGAAACCTTTGGCAGAGAAAATCGTTTAAAACCCGCTCCTCGTAACCAGAACCCTAAGGGGTAGGAGACATTTTTATTGGTGATCCGGAATGTGTACTTACCCGGTTTGAGCCTGAGCGGTTTAACTTTTTTTAAGCGTTCTTTGCCACTTTTTTTGTTAATTTTTTTACAATCCGCAGCCTTTGCGGTCTGAAATTGGTGGTCAACACCTTCAGGTTCTAAAAATTGACATCCGGTTTGAGTCAACTCAATTGTAAACGGGTTGTTCTCTTTTGCCCACATCTCTCCCGCATACAACAATGCCACCAGACTCCATATGCAAACCGATATTAATACTTTTATTGTTTTGATTTGATCATACATATTGAACCTCCAATTTTTACCGTTTACAGGCTGTTTACCCATCAATCTTTCCTCTTAATGTTTTCAGTTGTCCCCGCTTTTTTTTATGGTTTAATCGTTTTTGCTGGGATCCTTTTGTCGGCCGGGTCACTTTGCGCGTTTTAGGCGTAACCGATGAACGTTTAATCAACGCCTGCAACCGCGCGAGCGCATCTTCTATATTTTTCTCCTGACTCCGATACCGTTGGGCCTTTATGACAACCACACCGTCTTTTGAAATACGTCGGTCCTTTAATTTTAACAGGTTCTCTTTATAAAGATCAGGAAGAGATGCTGTTTTGATATCGTAACGCAGATGAACCGCTGAAGAAACCTTGTTGACGTTTTGTCCGCCCGGGCCCATCGCACGAATCGGAACTATTTTTATTTCTGTAAGGGGAACGGATACCTGGTTTGATATTTTCAGCATCGTTATCGGGTTTATCGGTCGACAGGTTCTGACAAGCCATTATTTGTTCTTCAACAAAGTGTCAAGACCGGCAAACGGTTTGTAGCCAGCGACTGTTTGTGCCGGTTCACCGCCAGGTGTTACCTCACCGTATTCTGATGCATCCAGATGGCGGGAATGCTCATTGTCGTGGCAATAGACACATAGGAGTTCCCAATTGCTGCCGTCGGGAGGATTGTTGTCGTGATTGTGGTCCCTATGATGGACCGTCAACTCACGAAGCTTTTTGCCGGCAAATTCACGCCCGCACCGTGCACAAACCGAGGGGAAAATCTTAAGGGCCCTATCACGATAGGTTTGTTCACGTAGCGCACGGTCCCGGCGAGCCCCGGCTACGATCCGATCCAGCTTGTTGATATCTTTTTGTATTTTCTTCGATGGCATAATTGCTCCGTTGCATGTTCTAGAACCTATTATGAATCGCCGGTTTTAGTATCCTTTTTTAAAATCGATTACATATTGCAAAGTCTGTTTTGCAAGAAACCGCTGATAATTGTCACAAAAAATATTAACAATATCCACTGGCAAACTGACCGCAGCGTTGTGGGGCGTAATAAATGCGTTTGGAAGCGCCCAAAGTGCACTGTCGGCGGCGAGCGGTTCCTCCCTGAAAACATCAAGCACAGCCGCCCGAATAACGCGATCTTTGAGTGCGCGAACAAGGTCGGCCTCCACTATAGCGTTACCGCGACCGATATTAATCAGTACCGCCGAAGTCTTCATCTTCTTCAGGGTTTTAGAATTGATCAAGTCGGTTGTTTCGACTGTATGGGGCAGCACCAGAACTAGGTAGTCCAAAATCCCGAGAAATTCCTCAAACGATGCACCGGTGTAAAGACGTGCGAGGTACGGGACCTCTTCAGCGGTTTTTTTGTAAGCAACCACCTGCAAGCCAAAGTGTGAAGCTGTTTGGGCAACATGTTTTCCTATTGAACCCAAGCCACAGATGCCGAGGGTCAATCCGGCCAGACTTCGATAGGGAATACGGGTCCATGCCCTGTTGTCCTGATTTTGCCGGGTTTCGAACAGATGACGTTCAAGGGAAAGAATGTAGCCAAACACATACTGACTCATCATGGGACCGAATACGTTCTTGACTCCTGTCAGAACATAGTCTTGACGAAGATTTTCTTCACAAAAGGCTTCAACCCCGGCATAGGTCGACTGTACCCATTGCAAACATTTCGCCTGCTCCAGGACTTTTATAACCATGTGGGGGTCACCCAGAAGGATGTTAGAACACCGGACCGATTCCCGGACATGGTCTTCATCAGATGAAGTAACAATTTCAAGGTCAGGGAGTCTCCTCTCTTTTAGTAATTTTCCGTAGTCCTCATTATCTTCGGTCAGCACAAGTATCCGGTTCATCGATCTTCCCTAAAACGCATTATCGAGTCTATTTTCGGTCTTAAACCATTTGTCATCTGCCAGAACCGTTGAAGTTTCAGCCTGCCTTTTTGGAATTGACCAGTATTTTTCTAGCAAATCTGCGATCCGGTCTTTTGGAACCTGTTGAAACCCATGTTTTTCGTAGAACCTTATTGACCATGCTGCATCCATCCAAGTTCCGATCAGAAACGGTTTGTCACTTTGTTCCTGAAGCAGTTCAAGCAGTTGGCCGCCAATTCCGCGTCTTTGTTCACTTGTGCGAACATAGGCATGTCGTATCAACGTCACGTCCCCTAACTCCTGGATGCCCATCACCCCGCAAATCGTTCCATTCTCATCGAATCCCCAGAAATCAACACCTTCTTTGATTTGTTGCTGCAGCTCGCTCCCGGACATATATGGCTCATGCCACCGATCATCGGGGATTACACCTTGGTATGCCCTGGCCCCGTCGTTAATAATTTCATAAATCGTTTCAAATTCGTTGTCCAAACATCTCCTGATCATGATAGAATCTTTCTATGCAGACAAAATAAACGTTCTCAAGTTTCGCACCCCAATTGGGCACGGAGTCTCATCTTCAGTTGCTTTAAGCCATGTATGATTATATCAAGATTTGTGCCGTTGCCAAAGCGATCATCATTAATTTTTTTTCATAAAAATTTCTTTTTACCCTATGCCTGATGCGGCTTTTCTCAAATTATTAGGTGCGAAACTTGAGAAACGTTTGTTTGTTGGATATATATTCAAGTATCCACATGACCAAACGTCATGGCGAGGGATTGCAATGATTTTAATCCTTCGAGCTTTTTTTTTAATGCTTTTTCACATTTCTCATCCGGCGTATCGGTCACAAGGATCAGGATCTCTTCGTTTTCCGCCGGCATTGCCTCGCAGTGGTCAACGGCATTGAGGTCTTTAAGAAGTTCATCCTTTGCACCCTGGGCAGGGTATGCCAGATAGCCAAAAATAGGCATCTTTTTCTCCAGAATAATTCGAACAATTAGATCAAAAAGATCTGCAAAAGCCGTTTGGCCATCTTAAACGACCTTTCATGAAGCACCGAGCCGATCAAAAACAGCCAAATAATTATGCGGTCCAATATCAACTGTCAGTTTTATTCTAAAACCGTACGGTATGACCATGTCCTCAACTTCATCTGCCGAAAGCCTGATATTGATAGGCGGACCAGGGGGCCCAACAATTTTTTTAAACTCTACAATCGCCAAAGAACCCTTTGGGTCAAGCACCCTTACGATTTCACTTAGTGCGCCCTCAGCGGCTTTTATTTGTACAAGATCGTGCAGTACCGTTGCCAGTAAACATACATCGACGCTGTCGTTTTCGATCGGCATCCGCTTGCTAACATCCCCAACGATGGCCTTTATATTATTGACGGCTTTAACTGCAGCCTGCTGTCGTAACGTGGTGATACCTTCTTCCCACAGGTCAATGGCGTATACAGTTCCATCATCCCCTACGGCTTCCGCGGCTGCGATGGCATATAATCCTTTGCCACATGCCATATCAAGGAAAGTTTCGCCACTTTTAAGACGGAGTTCACTGAAAAGCTTTTTTGAATCAATCAGTCCAAAACTACTTTTACCGGCCGCAATCGGTTTCTCTTTGGATGAATGTGCCATTTTTTTTAAACCTTAATAAAAATTGACAGTCTCGCAAAAAGTCATTTGCGATACTGTCTAAATTAATCTTCATAGTATGCTTTTTTTCTACGAGTCTCCCAAATATTTTTTTTCTACACTTTCATCAATTAAGCGCTGTGCGAGATCCCATAGAGTTTGAGAACCCTCTTCGATGGTCATATTAATTTTTTCAACTTGTGATCTGACAATACCGTGTTTTTTCCATGCATGACCGGCGGTGTTGGAGTTCTGTAACAACGGTTCAAGCCTGTCCAATGCCCCCGCAAATCTTGCTTCCGGTGTTTTCTTTTTTTCAAATTCTTCCCAGAGTTCGATAAGTTCTTTTGCTAAACCGGCTGGAAGGATACTGAAAATTCGTTCAGCAGCTTTTTTTTCATTTTTTACACTGTTCATGCGGGCATCTTGATCGTACAAAAATGTATCACCTGCGTCGATTTCAGGTATATCGTGAATAAGTAACATTTTTATTACTTTTAACAAATCAATATTTTTATCATTTGCATGTTCAGACAACGCAAGGGCCATCATCGCAAGATGCCATGAATGCTCTGCATCATTTTCATAGCGGGAATTATCCAATAAACGGGTTCGCCTGATGATCGATTTCAATTTATCGATCTCCTTTATGAACCCAATTTGTTTCTGTAGTTTATGATTCATAATAATTTGTCAGGAAAGAAGACCCCCGTTGGTTTTTCTGTAAGACAAACCGGCACGCACGTTGCTGCAGTTTATAAATTTAAGCCTATCACCCCAGAGACACATCGAGAATCATCATGATCGAAAAACCGATCATCGTTGCCATTGTTACCAGGTCGATGTTTGCATAGTTTTTTTGTGATTCTGGAATCAGTTCCTCCACAACAACAAAAATCATGGCTCCGGCAGCAAAACAGAGC
This sequence comes from uncultured Desulfobacter sp., assembly GCA_964608375.1. GTDB lineage: Bacteria > Desulfobacterota > Desulfobacteria > Desulfobacterales > UBA2156 > UBA2156. The sequence continues at coordinate 29,291 of CAZSON010000003.1, forward strand.
GCATATGGAAGAATATTTTGCATTTTCAGGACGAATAGTGCTCCGATTACCCCGGCGATCGGTTCAACTATACCGGAAGCTTGCCCTATGAAAAAACTTTTCCCCTTTGTCACACCTTCTCTTCTCAATGGCATTGATACAGCAGTACCTTCAGGAAAATTTTGTATTCCAATGCCGATTGCCAAAGCAATTGCTCCTCCAAGTGTGGCAGAAGGAAGATTAGCCGCTACAGCTCCAAAAGCAACACCGACAGCTAGACCCTCAGGTATATTGTGAAGAGTTATGGCAAGTACCAGAAGGGTACTTCGTTGCCACGAAGTTTTTACCCCTTCACTTTTATCAATCCCCAGGCCTAAATGAAGGTGGGGCAGAAATTGGTCCGTTAGTCGCATAAAAATACCACCACCCATAAATCCAATGACGGCGGTCAGCCATGGGGTATGTCCCAACTGTTCTGCCATCTCTATGCCGGGTGCGAGAAGAGACCAAAAGCTTGCAGCAATCATTACCCCGGCAGCAAAACCAAGCATTGAATCCATAATCTTTAGGTTTACAGCTCTTGTAAAAAAAACAAGCGCTGCCCCTGCCGCTGTCACGCCCCATGTAAAGAGCGTGGCTATAAGCGCCTGCGTGATGGGACTGTATTGTTGCATGAAATCGATCATTGTCGTTTTCCCATTCGCAAGAGAACGACATTGCGTAAATCCTTCTCATTTTTGGCTCTTAACCATCTCTTCTCAAAATGAGGATCTTGGACAATCTCTGCAATGGTCGACAAGGCACGAAGATGAAAGTTGTGCTCGTCCCTGGTTCCCACAAGGACAAAAACAGCTTGTACCATAGGCGCCGATTCGGAAAAAGTGATCCCTTTCCTGCAACGCGCGAGGAGGATACTGAACGTATGTTCTCCGTCGATAATTATATGAGGTATGGCCAGGCCTGGATTGATAGCCGTGCTCCCCTCTTTCTCTCTATCCATCAATAATTTGAAGAGAACTTCAGGCTTTCTATTCAGTATGGCAGACAGTTTATCGGCGACAAGAGTAAGAAATTCCTCTAACGCTATGGCACGGCCTATATCGATGACGACACTATCTTCAATTAACTTATCAAATCGGTTTCTGGGAATATCATCTTTTTCCCGAATGATCTCTTTCACCTCTGTTTCCAATGAACGAGTTGTAAGCTCTGTTGGCGTGACTCTTTCGACAAGGCGAAGCAACTCATACTCCCGGTTTGTGTCGAATTGCAACATCATCTGTTTTAAACTGGCCAGCGAACCGACCACCGTCACCAGATCACGTACTTCTAACCGTGTATAGCCGTGTGAAACCAATATTTGCCCACGACGACGAATTGATAGAATGTGTATATCCAGGGGCAAGCGCAGGTCACGTATCGCGATGCCCTGAAGGTCGGTATTGCGAACCTCCAGCTCAAGAACATCCTGGTCTTTTTCCATGCCCAGCAAAAGCGTTGCAGCGGAGGGCGAGCGTACAAAATGATCAAGCAAGCTAACCATCGCGGTGGATGGTTCAACGATCAAAGCACCCAGTTCATGGAAGCGATTAAAATTGGCTCGATCAGTCAGACGCACAATCAGGTTCTGAGTTCCAAAATGCTCGTAGACCAACTCACAAATCCTGTAATTTTCCTCATCGGAGAGCATGACGACAATGGCTTCAGCTTGTCCGGCAGCAAGTTTATTCAACGAGTCCAGGTCCAAATCAGAGATTGGATATATCTCAACATCCGATTTATCCGCCATCTCTTTTAAGTACCGTGCCTTTCTTGATGCGATCTTCACCTCCCATCCGTGTGAGCGTAACTGGCTAGCCAGCGCCAATGATTGTCCCTCAAGGCCAAAGATAATGGCATCATGTATTCCGTCAAATTCAGGGGTCTCTGCACGGAGATGCACCTCTCCGACCAGATGAATCGCCCATTTGAAAAATGGAGGACCGACGATCTGGTTGACCACAATGATCGAAATAATTATAGTAGCAAAGGCGGCTCCCCATTCTGGAAATTGTACAATTAATTCTTTCGCCAGGCCCAGCCCAACACCTGCCTGCGTAATATAAGACATCCAGCCAATCCGGTTATGGCTCATCGGATCGCCGGCAAGCATACCTCCACAGAAAGAACCGATAAATATGGCGCCCAAGCGGACAAAAAATAGCACCAGAGCAATTGGCCAGGTCTTGATCAAAATGTCCAACGTCAGCGAAGCCCCGGTCAATGTAAAAAAAGCGATATAAATCGGAAGCCCAATGTCGTGCAGAATTTTTAACAACTCTGTACGGTAGTTACTGTAGTTAGTTACCAGAAAACTCCCGATCATACAGATGAGCAGGGGTTCTAAAAGCACTTCAAATGGCAAATGGTCATGGCTAACGTTACGTATAACAGCAGATATGACAAAAACACCATAGCCTGTCAACAAGATCATCCCAGTCTTCAGGACCCTATTGGCCGGGCGGGACAATATAAACTGCAGGACTTTTCCAAGTGCGTAGCCGGAAAGGAGCGACATCAGCAGCTCGGATACCAGCAGGATGATGAAACCAAGGTCAAAGCTCAGGTCAGTCAAAAGAGCATCGGCAATAGAGGAATTAACGGCAAACAAGGTGATGACCACAATATCCATAATTACAGTCACGCCAAGTACGGTTTTTGTAAAGGGGCCTTTAGCACGCAGTTCGTTAACAACTGCTATCGCCGAGGATGGGGACCGCGCTACCATTATAGCACCTGCCAGAATGGAAACGGCGATTCGGTGTGTCGCGGACATGGTTCGCATGAAGGGGATAAAATCGGCCAACATCAAAACAGCCAGGCTGCTTACGGTAAATGTGCTTAAAGTCAGCCCGAACGTAACCCATCTAATACTTTTGAAACGACTTCTCAGCTCTTTCAGGTATAGTTCACTTCCGGCGGCAAAGGCGATGAAAGCAAGCGATAGTTCATCCACAAAACGCAATTTTTCCGTGGCTGCCATCGGAATTAAATCTAGTATAAAAGGACCGGCAACTATTCCGGTAAAGAGGAACCCACTAATCAGAGGTAATTTTACTTTGACGAAGAATGCTCCAACCTGCTTTGCTGCAAGGGCTATCAATGTAAAACCGGCAATAAAAATGGATATGTGTAGATAGTATTCCATTGCACTCCTAAACTTGTGAGTGGTATTTCATGACAAAAGGCCGCTTACAAATATTGCCAGAATAAATCAATTTTTTAACCATGAATTTAACGCTCGGATGATTTTTTATCGAAATGAAAGGTTTTTCCCCATTATACAGATAAGTGTCGTATTGAATATCATTTAATTCATCGAAATCGAATTTGTTTTTTAAAATATATTGCGAAATAAGACCTGTAGCCTCTGCAACTGCACGTAATTTGTAAATGATTTAGCCACAACATTTGATAACTCATCTACATCTTGGAAGATAAAACTTTCAAACTTAATATCATCTGATTCAAAAACAATCATATATTCCCTGTTATTCAAATAGTTAAGAAAATATCACTTTCTTTATTAAGAAAAATATTGCCACTATAGTTATTGCACCTAACATATTTTTCATTACCTTGGGTGAGAATTTAAATGCCCCCATGAATGAACCTAATGCACCTCCAGCCAAAACTGCAATTATTAATGGGATATAATTTGTTAAATCAATTGAGTTATGCTGAAAGCGAGATAACAACCCCGAAAAGGAATTAAGCCAAATAAAAATAGTTCCACATGCCGCAGCTTCTTTTTCTGTGCCTAATCCTAGGATGATTATTAAAGGAACAAGGTAAATGCCTCCGCCGATGCCGACTATGCCGGCAACTAAACCGAGAACTGAACCGGTAATTATTGAAATAATGATTTTTTCTTTTTTACCGGCATTAAATTTGATGGTTGTGTTTTGCCAAACATATATGCGGAAAACCACAAAAACCAATGATATTAAGAGAACCCAATAAAATATATCCTTTGGCAGTTTAAGCGCGCCTCCTAAATATGCCATAGGAATTGAAGATATCAGAAATGGGAAAACAAGTTTTATTTTAGCATGTTTGTTTCTTATAAAATTAAAGCTGCCAACAAACGTAACAAACAGATTGAGCGATAAAGATATCATAGGGATTGCTATGGTGTTGATGCCAAATATTGCCATCAATGCGGTGTATGATGACCCACCGCCAAGCCCAACAGAAGAATAAGCAAATGCTACTATAAAAAAAAGAACCGATAGAAAGTATAGCGATGTCATTATCGTACCGATGTTAGTGATTTACAGTGTAGATGGCGATCTTCTCGGTCTTACCTCTGAGTCTGACTTTACCCTGATATTCGATTATGAATTCCGACGAGCTCACAATTTCGGCCTTCATCTTTCCTGAAATTAAAAGCCTTTGTCTGTACTCTTTTGAAAGTTCAAGTAGACGAGCGGCAATATTAAGCGGATCACCGTGGTAGGCGATTTCCCGTTTTATGTCACCGACCTCTGTGGCTGTCACAGCACCTACGTCGATTCCTCCCCGGAATATAGGCACGACTCCAAACTTTCCTTCGTACAATGCTTTTTTGCCCAGTAGCTTCTCTTTGAAATCGAAAAAGGCTCGCAATGATCTTGATGGACAATCGGGTTTTTGATTCGGCCAGGTGAGGACTACCTCATCGCCTACAAACTGATAGATCTGAGCTCCATAGGTGATTACGATATCATTTAGATCATAAAAGCAATGGCGCAGAAAACGGCTATATTTTTCAGGGCCGAGTTGCTCGGCAATGGTGGTAGAAGCCTTGAGATCTAAAAAAAGGAAGATTCGGTCTTCAATCCGAGGGCGCCGATAGCGGCCGGTAAACAGTGCAGAAAGGTTCCCTGGACCGACCTTTCGTCTCACTTCCATGAAGAAACTGATCGCCAGAATACAGGTTGTTAGCCACACGGAGGTTGAAATCAAGAATCGGGGAGTTATCGTACCCATAATCGAATCTAATTCAGCGGGCGAGAAGAGGAACAGACGAAACGATAGCAGTACACAAGCCACTGCAAACGCCAAGCTAACGAGGTAAAAAAGGCTTTTTAAGAAAATGATGTACCCGAAGGGCAGCCTTCTTACTCGGGGGGCATCACTCCAGGCATTCACAACTGCAAGCAGCAAGCCGAAGCTAAAACTGATGATCAGGGCTTCCAAATGAACTCCGGGGCCTGTCACATAATCTCTGAAGGCACCTTTCGCAAGGTGGTCCGAGATGCCCCATGCCGTCACCAGGTAATACATGTAGACGGACATCGTGAACAGAACCAGGATTACTACGCCTTCCCGCAAGACTGCTCTTTTTCTTGCTTTAATGATCACAGTGCGCCAAATCCATTTTCATTTACTTTTTATGGCAAGCAGATAAATACGATAAAAGATCAGCCGTACTTGGCCTGTTTTATCTGCCTGATCTTTAAATGATCTTCTTACAATATCTCTAAAACTCTCTATGTACTTTTGAGACAGTTGGGCATTGTAATAATTTTGATTCAAATATCCTGCTGCCGCTCCTGATTCGAATATCTTATAGGCTTCCTCTGCTGAGTGGTGTGTAACAACTTCATCTATGGTTGATTTTTCCACTTTGAAGCCGACACTATAGAATAATTCAGCGTATTCTTTTGCTGTGTTACGAAAAAACCAAGGTGAGTTAAAAGAGCTAAAAATCCCCTGCGTACGTTTATCGTTTTTTACGTCATTGATAGCTCTGAGAAAATTCGGACAGTAATTGTTTTTGGCAGGCGCCTGGATTGCCATTTTACCATTTATTTTTAAAGAGTTGTGACATGCTTTGATAGCCTCTGTTGCGTTGCCAAACCACTGCAAAGCTGAATTGCAAAAAATTATGTCAAATTCATTCTGGTAATCTAGTTGTTCGGCTGAACAAACACGAAAGGAAATGCTTTGATTTGAAAACTTCTCTCGTGCCTTTTTAATCATTCCCTCTGATGGATCAACTGCAACGATTTTTGTTTTTGTTTTTTCTTTTATTAATTTTGAAATATGGCCTGTACCACAACCAAGATCCAGCACATGGTCATTTGGTTGGATATTAAGCAGGTCAAACAGGATTTCGCTTGCAGATTTTTGAACTACTGAATCCTTTTCATAGTTTGATGATATTTCAGTAAAATTTGACATTATAGTCTTTTTCCTTTTTAGCACCGGCTAGGTCAGGGGCCTTTCAGCCCCCTTCCCCCAAAAAGAACCGTTTTACGATACTGGCTGTTAGCTACATTAATCTCAGCCAAATCGCGCTTCTTGAATCCCGCTAAGGCAGTAAATGCGATCTTTCAGGTCGTGTCAATCCTTATAGGTTATGCCCGCCTCTTCGAAAAAAAATCTTTGAATGCTGTGATGACCGTGCAGATATCTTCCTTGCACACATCTATATGAGTCACAAGGCGAATAGCTGTCCCGCCGTGGATCAGGATGCGGTGTTGTGCAAGGAAAGCTGGAAGCTGTTCTGCACCCACCTTGCCTGTCTGGATGAACACCATGTTGGTCGGCATACCAGCCGACTGCACCTTCAATTCTTCTATCTCCGATAGACCGTTGGCCAGCAGAGTCGCGTTGGCATGGTCTTCTGTCAACCTGTCTACGTTGTTCTCGAGCGCGTAGATGCCAGCCGCGGCCAAGAACCCTGCCTGACGCATGCCGCCGCCAAGTATCTTGCGCCATCTGCGTGCTCGCCTGATCTGATCTCTGCTGGCACACAATAGCGATCCGACCGGCGCGCCCAACCCCTTTGACAAACAGAAAGAAACGGAGTCGAAATGGCATGTGATTTTCGGCACCGGCACGTTGCACTTTACAGCAGCGTTAAAGATACGCGCGCCATCCAAATGTGTCTTGATCTGATGATCGTGGGCGAAAGCCGCAGCCTCTCGCAGGTACTCCAAAGGCAATGCTTTGCCCGCCTGTGTGTTTTCAAGGCATAGCAAGCGGGTATGAGCAAAATGGATGTCGTCAGGTTTGATAACCTGAGAGACCTTGCCAAGATCCAATGTGCCGTCTTCTTCAAAAGATAGAGGTTGTGGCTGGATACTTGCCAGAACTGCCGCGCCCCCACCTTCGTACTTGTAGGTGTGGGCGTATTGTCCTGCTATGTACTCATCTCCCCTTTCGCAGTGGGTCAGCAGTGCCAGGAGATTGCTTTGTGTGCCGCTCGTGGTGAATATGGCCCTCTCCATCCCGAGCATTTCCCCAGCAAGTGACTCCAGACGATTGACCGTCGGATCTTCCCCATAAACATCATCACCGACATCAGCATTTGTCATCGCTGTGCGCATAGCCGGTGAGGGTCTCGTAACAGTATCACTCCTCAGATCAATGACTTTCATATGTTTCCTCTAATATATTCTCCCTTTTAAATCTGAAAATATAGTGCTGTGAAGATATGGAAAGCAAGGTAAAATTAATTTCGAATCCCTGTAACTGATAGGGACGCGAATATTTTGATGATGAACGATTGATTGGATGGCCCTCTCACGTTTGTTTAATTAAAGATTTAACTCAGTGTTTTTTGTGGTCCCTGTGAGAGATAAAAATTCGTGATTCCTTAAATTCGTGTTTCTGAAAAATATAGTAGGTAGTTTGACTAAGTATAATTTCCTCAAGAAAATAGCGTTGTCTTTTTATATGGTTGTGATATAATTTATTCAGAACCAAAAACCAAGCAGCTCCCTATAATGCTCGTTTTGGGGGCAAAAAGTGCAATATAGTACCTGAAAACGCCCATTTCTGGGATGTTTATCTATAGGAATCAATAAGTTGGCTTGGCTCGACCCATATGTCTTTAAGTGAAATAAGCGACCTTGCAGGTTGGATGGCGGCAGAATCTAACCATGCCCACACTCCTCAAAAAGCGGATGAACTCGGATTGCTATGTGACCATTTTGAATCAAATTGCAACGTATATTCAATGCGATACCTCAAGTTAGAAACTTGAGACAAA
>CAZSON010000004.1:0-35056 GCA_964608375.1 uncultured Desulfobacter sp.
TCAAAGTCGTTTTTGAAATCCCCTGAAGCAGATCATCGACACAAAAATAACCGCCATAAACTGGGATTTTCCGGTCACCGGATTGGTGACGCACCCGGTAAAAAGACCTGTAGTAGCCATTGATGCAAAGTATAAAAACTCACGCTGTGTCAGACCGGCGGGATCAGTGCAATTGATCGATTGATTTTTCATTGACCCTCCCTCACGCAACGGTCAAAATATTAATCAATGCCCTGCCGGTTGAAAAGGGATTTTTTAATCAGAGCCTTATTGTAGGCAGCGATAATATCTCTTCGGGTCAAGATTCCCAATAACTTTCGGTTATCATTGCCAGACACAACCGGGAGAATCGAAAAATCATGAACACTGATTTTTTCAAGCGCATCAAAAATGTTTTCATCGATCGATACGGTAATGAGCTGAGAGGTCGCGATGTCCTTGACCACCACCAGATCTCTGAGATCTTCATCAAAGACAGCATCATGATAGTCCAAAAAGGAAAGCATGCCGGTCAGTTCATTTTGCCCATTTATCACCGGAAAGCTGCTATATTTGCTTTTGGATATTCTATCAGCCAGCTTACCCATGCCGATCCCCTCGGAAAGGGTTTCAGGCTCAACATTCATCACCTCGCTGACGCCGATCGATTTGAGAATATTGACCTCCTTTCCCGCCTTGATGTCAATCCCTTTTCGAGTCAGCTTGAGCGTGTAGATCGATCCTGCGGTCAACTGCCGAATGAGGGCAGAGCTGACGATGCAGGTCATCATCAAGGGCAGAATGATTTTATAATCCCCGGTCATTTCAAAGAGCATTAAGATGGCGGTCAAAGGGCCGTAAGTTGTGGCACTGACCACTGCGCCCATCCCGACGATGCTGTAAGCACCTGCCGTCGCGGTGAATCCCGGGAAGAGAGTGTGTACGATGAATCCAAAAAATCCACCGGCCATTGTCCCCATGAAGAGCGAGGGTGCAAAAATACCGCCTGACCCGCCGGAGCCGATGGTTATGGCGGTAGCGAGAATCTTGCACAAGATCAGAATCAGCATGAGCCACCAGGAAATCATTTGCATCAGCGAGAGATCGATGGAGCCGTATCCAACGCCCAAAACATGGGGGAAAAAAGCGCCGATGGCCCCCAGGAGGATTCCCCCCAAGGATGCCTTGAGATAATCGGGAAATTTCAGCGAATCGAACAGATCCTCAAAGCGATAGAGAAGGTCGATAAATGCCATTGCAACGAGAGCGCAAAATCCGCCCAAGATCACGTATAGCGGAAATTCCCAGGCACTGATCAATTCATATGCCGGTACGATAAAGGCCGGCGTATCCCCAAGAAAATGGCGGGAAACCACGGTGGCAGCCACCGAACTGATGACAATCGGGCTGAAAGTGGCCAGGCCGAAATCGCCGAGAATAATTTCAAGCGCAAACATCGAGCCGGCGATCGGCGCATTAAACGTTGCCGCAATACCGGCAGCCGCGCCGCAACCGACAAGCGTTCTTCTCCGATCAGCAGAGATCTTCAGGATCTGGCCGATGGTCGACCCGATGCCTGATCCTATCTGAACGATCGGTCCCTCCCTCCCTACTGAACCGCCGGTTCCGATACAAACGGCCGATGCCAGCGATTTTATCACAAAAATTCGTTTTCTTATTAGCCCGCTTTTCAAAGCAACCGCTTCCATGACTTCGGGCACACCATGACCTTTGGCCTCCTTTGCCAGGAAATAGACCAACGGACCGACTACCAGGCCCCCCAGCGTCGGTAGCCATACCCACTGCGACCAGGGGAGCAGCGGGATGATTTCGATGAGATCGGCATCCGATCCATAGGAAATTTTCTGTACAAAATTGATCAGATAGCGAAATGCGACCGCCCCGAATCCACCGGATAGACCCACAATAAGGGCCAGAACGGCCATCATCGTCTGTTCGTTGCTTTTCAAACGACCCAGAATTGACTGTTTGGTTCTTCCCATTTTTTGAATCTCTAACAGTAGAAAAGATTTTTCGCTGTAAGATTGACCGGTAATCTTTATATAAATACCAAAAAGAAGTCTTTATTTCAATTAGTAAAGAGAATTTTTTGTTTGCCATCTTTTCTTTACCATCGTAGTATCGGCATCGTAATGATAAAGTTGTTAAAATCATGACTATTTCCGCTACCGAAAAACTAAACCATTTTTATCGTCAATTTTCCCGTGACGATCAGGTACTGGTCTTGATCAATGCGGACCCGGACGCCATTGCAAGTGCCCTGGCCATTAAACGTTTGCTGTGGCGAAAGGTATCGGGTGTCACGTTGTCAAACATCAATCAGGTGAAACGACCTGATAATATTGCCATGATACGGCTTTTGGGGGTGGATCTGGTTCCTGTGGACGAAATTGATGAACTGCAATTCAACCGAACGGTTATGGTCGATTCTCAGCCGGACCATCATGAATCATTCACAAGATTCACGCCGGATGTCATCATCGATCATCATCCGGAAACCGATGATACAGCCCCGTTTACGGATATCCGTTCCAATTATGGCGCCACGGCCAGTATAATGACCGAATATTTGAGGGCTGCCAAGATAAAACCTTCAATCAAGCTGGCAACCGGCCTGTTTCATGCCATTAAAACCGATACCAGCAACTTTGAACGTCAGGCGCTCATCGAAGATATTCGCGCATTTCATTTTCTCTTTAGACACACCAATGTCCAGCTTGCCCGAAAGATTGAGCAAGCGGAACTCAAAATAGATTTTTTACCATACTTTAAAATCGCCCTTCAGAACAGGCGTATTCGAAAAAATCGGGTGTTTGTTCATCTCAACCGGGTCATGAATCCGGACGTCTGCGTGCTGATAGCGGATTTTTTCATGAGAGTGCAGTCGGTGCACTGGAGCATTGTTTCGGGGTTGAGCGGCAATAAATTAATCATTATTTTGAGAAATGACGGTCTGCGAAAGAGCGCCGGAAAGGTGGCGAAACAGAGTTTTGAAAAGTGGGGCGCCGCCGGCGGTCATAAAAGTATGGCACGTGCCGAAATACCTGTTTTAGAACTGAAAAAATCCATAGATCCAAAGGATGAAAGAGCGGTGGTGCGATGGGTTATCAATCGGATTGAAAAAAAGAGTTAAAATTGACGGTTCATCCTCCTGAAATATCGGTTACCATCCTGGGTTCCGGGACCTGTGTCCCTTCTTTGAGGCGAAGTTCCTGCTCGGTTTTAATGAATATCGGGGGCACAAAGCTGCTCTTTGATGCCGGGCCCGGTACCATGAGGCGGTTGCTGGAATCGGGCACAACCATTTTTGATATTGCATTTATTTTTTTTAGCCATTTTCATCCGGATCACACCGGTGAATTGGTGCCGTTTTTGTTTGCAACAAAGTACCCAAACGAAAATCAACGGAAAACCCCACTTCACATTCTGTCCGGGAAGGGATTTTCAACACTGCACAAAGGCTTGAAAAGCGTTTATGGAGAGTGGATAGAACCGGCCCCAGGTTTGTTAAAGATTACCGAACTGGACAATAAAGGACCGGACTCCCGTAAATTTGATAATTTTAAAGTCGATTCCCTCCCGATCGAACACAATAAAGAGAGCATCGCTTTTAGGATAACCGGGAACCGTGGGCGTTCTGTTGTTTATTCCGGAGATACCGATTTCAATGAGAATCTTGTGGCACTGGCAGCGGATGCAGATCTTCTTATCTGTGAATCCGCATTTCCGGATCAGTTTAAGGTGAAAGGGCACCTGACGCCTTCCCTTGCCGGTGAAATTGCGTCAAGAGCGAATGTAGGAAAACTGATTTTAACACACTTTTACCCGGAGTGCGACAATGTAGATATTGAAAAAGAATGCAGAAAAACGTATCCGGGTCAATTGATTCTTGCAAATGATCTATTGAAGATCGAATTGCATTGATTTTATGAGATATTACCCGATTTATCTTAATATCGAAAATAAGAAATGCCTGGTCGCTGGCGGCGGAAGAGTAGGAACACGCAAAGTCATGACTCTGCTCGACTGCGGCGCCATTGTCACCGTTGTCAGTCCGGAAGTTACAGACGAGCTTCTTAGCCTTGCCCGAAAAAAGCTCATCGCATTGAAAAGACGATCTTACCGGACATCCGATCTTGAAGGTGTTGTTCTCGTCATCGGTGCAACAGATGATGCTCAGCTCAATGGCTTGGTCAGCAGAGATGCTGATCGTCTGAACAAGCTCTGCAATATAGTCGACCGGCCGGATGCCTGCAATTTTATAATTCCGTCGGTTATAAGACGGGGAGATCTGGTGGTGGCCATCTCCACTTCGGGGAAAAGCCCCGCTCTGGCCAAAAAATTGAGAAAAGAACTGGAAACCAATTTTGGAGAAGAATATAGCGATTTTCTTCGGCTGATGGGCGTTATCCGGAAAAAGCTTTTAGCCAATGGTAACGAACCGGAATATTACAAACCTCTTTTTGAAAAATTGGTCAATAGTGAACTTGTGGAAATGATAAAAAATAAAAACAGAGCAGGAGTTGACCTGTTGCTCAAGAGGAGTCTTGGGGAGGAATTTGACTCCGACAATTTAATCTCAAAAAATGTATGAAAAACGGTCTGTTTTGGCTTTTTGAAAAAATGGAAAAATAGTGCAAATTCAATTGAAAATGATCAAACTGGCAGGGTGCGATGAATGCAAATTTTAATTAACACAGCGATTTTATTTTATATTCTGAGTGCCACCGGATATGTGTCATATCTTTTTTTTCAGAAAAAAAGTTTTCACACAATCGGATATTATCTGTTGCTGGCCGGGTTTGTATGTCATTTTGCGGCCCTTGGGTACGGGTTTGTCGAATCCGGACATCTACCGATCCGCGATCTTCGGGAAACTCTCATGCTGACGGCGTGGGCCGTAGCCGGCGTCTTTCTGACGTTCCAGTACAAGTTTAAATTGAGAGTATTAGGTATTTTTGCCGCCCCTCTTACGGTTTTGATCATGGTGGTCGCAACTCAACTGCCGGACGATCCGCTGCAGGCTAAAATACTCTTTAACAGTTTCTGGCTAGTGTTTCATGTATTGTCGGTTCTGATCGGAGACGCCTCATTCGCTTTGGCCTGTGGGGTGGGTATCTTGTATCTTGTTCAGGAGCACTCGATAAAAGCAAAAAATCGCGGCTTTTTTTTCAAACGCCTTCCTTCATTGGAACTACTCGATTCGACAGGATATACCTGCACTATTGTCGGCTTTGCCCTGCTCTCCATAGGACTGATCGGCGGTATTGTGTTTGCAAAATCGATATGGGGTCGCTTCTGGAACTGGGACCCGAAAGAAGTTTGGACCGGCATCACCTGGCTGGTTTACGCAGTATTGATCCAACAACGTCTCACGGCGGGATGGCGAGGCCGGAAAGCGGCGATCATGTCGATTATTGGATTTGCAATCCTTTTATTTACCTTTTTTGGTGTAAATTTCCTGTTACAGGGACATCATGGAGAATTTACCAAATTTTAGATAGCGGTTTGAAAATGCAGGGAGTTAAGGATAAAAAAAATTTCGTTTTACCCGAAATTATTTTAATCGGGTTAAATCACAAGACTGCATCGGTGGAGCTGCGGGAGTGTATCGCGTTCTCGGAAGCAGAAATCGCAACGACTCTTGAAGCACTGCATCGTCACCCGGTCATCCGAGAAGTGCTCCTTTTTTCAACCTGCAACCGTGTTGAAGTCCTATTGGTGTCGGATAACAGATCCGAAGCGGTTGAAACCGCCAAGCAATTGATATCGGAATATAAGACAGTAGCGATTGATTCGTTTGAGGAAGCGCTCTATATTCATTTCGCAGATGAAGCCATTAAACATATTTTCAGGGTTGTGTCGAGCCTCGATTCGATGATGGTCGGAGAAGCCCAAATACTGGGGCAGATCAAGAAGGCCTATCGCACTGCCAGCGAAAAAAAGACGTCCGGCGTCATACTGAACCGATTGCTGCATCGCGCTTTTTTTGTGGCAAAACGGATTCGGACCGAAACTGGTATAGGAGATCATGCGGTATCGATTAGTTATGCAGCCATTGAACTGGGACGGAAAATATTCGGCACACTAGGTGAAAAGAAAGTGCTCTTGATCGGCGCCGGCGAAATGGCGGAACTGGCGATGGAACACCTTATTCGAAACAGCGTCGGGAAAATTTTTGTATCCAACCGGACATTCGAACGGGGCGTTGAGCTTGCAAGAAGATTTAATGGGCAGGCCATCGGGTTTGAAGAGATCGAAAATTGCTTACAATACGTTGATATCATCATCAGTTCGACCGGTTCACCTGACTTTATCATTACACGGGATCAGGTTAAGAAGGTGATCAGAAAAAGGCGAAATAATCCGATTTTTTTCATTGATATTGCCGTTCCCAGGGATATTGACCCGAAAATCAACCGGCTTACCAACAGCTATGTATACGACATCGATGACCTGAAAGGGGTCATCGACGAAAATATTGAGGATCGAAACAGAGAGGCGGTCAAAGGGGAAAGGATCGTAGACGAGAATGTCATCCAGTTTCGACAATGGTATAAAAATCTAGATGTTGTTCCAACGATTGTGGCGTTGAGGGATAAACTGGATGACATCGCCATATTGGAAACAGAAAAAACATTGCAATCTCTAACCCACCTTGCAGATACTGACCGCGAGGCAATTCGTAGAATGACAAATGCGTTTATTAAAAAAATACTGCATGACCCGATACTCTTTTTAAAAAGCCAAACGGAGCACGACCCGAAGACAATATGTCTTGATGTTACCCGAAAACTATTCAAGCTGGATGAGTGAATTAGAATAATAAGCATATTCCACGGGGGAACTCCTTAAAGCGTTCTGCAGTGGAAGGTTAATGGAGGTATAATTTGGATAAAATAGCTTTTCTGTTCCCCGGCCAAGGTTCACAAACAGTCGGTATGGGTTTTGATCTATACCAGGAATATGACGTTGTCAGAGAGCTGTTTGACATGGCCGAGGAAATCGCTCGCATCAATCTGTCAAAGCTTTGCTTTAAGGGGCCGATGGAAGAACTTACGCAAACTGTCAATCTTCAACCAGCGTTGACGGTTGTGAATTTGTCCTGCCTTGCAGCCATTCAGAGAGGGGGGAGTAAACCTGACATTTCAGCCGGCCACAGCCTGGGTGAATTCAGCGCCCTCTTTGCATCGGAAGTGGTTTCAGCAGAGGATACCCTCAGGCTTGTCATCAAAAGAGGCGAACTGATGCACCGGGAATCAACAAAACACGCCGGGACGATGCACGCTGTTATCGGACTTTCCATCGATAAGATTCAGTCACTGGTTGAGGAGATCCGGTCAGACGGGTCGGTTTCCATAGCCAATCATAACACTGAAGCTCAAATTGTTATCAGCGGAGCCCATGATCCGGTTAAAAGGGTTTGCGCTCAAGCTGCTTTACAGGGCGCCAGAGTCGTACCCCTTAAGGTCAGTGGTGCATGGCACAGCGACCTGATGAAGGGTGCGGAAGATGAATTCAGAAATTTTATTTTTTCGCTTACTTTCAACGAGCCAAAAAGATCCCTTCTCCATAACGTTACAGCCGATTTTGCTTCAAACCCGGAGGAGATAAAATCGACCATGGCCAGACATCTGTGTAATCCTGTCAAATGGTATGATTCAATGCACAGACTGATAGAGGAAAAAGTATACACTTTTGTTGAAGTTGGTCCAGGAAAAGTGCTGACCGGTTTATTTAAAAAAATTGTTCCAAAGGATTATCCTTACAGGATTTTTTATGTCAATGACATGAAAAGCCTTGAACAATTCATGCATGAGATGACCTGACACGAAGGGGATAATTTTGTTCTTTACATTAAATCTAATTCGTGTTATATTTAAATAGCTTTAGAGTATACCGGTTAATATTTTGTTAAAGGATCGATATGAAAAAGAAAGATATCGAGTATTTTAAAGAACATTTGACCAATCGACTCGAAGAACTTTTGAGCCAGGTTGATGACACAGTTTCGGGCATGACCGCGATGAAGGAAAATTTTCCCGACCCCACCGACCGCGCGGCCCTCGAATCCGACCGAAATTTTATGCTTCGGATCCGTGACAGGGAGGGCAAGCTGATCAAGAAAATAAAAAAGACGCTTAGCCGTATTGAAAACGGCACCTTCGGAATATGCGAGACTTGTGGGGAAGAAATTTCTAAAAAACGCCTCAAAGCCAGGCCGGTTACCACGCAATGCATCGAATGTAAGACCAAAGAGGAAGCTTTAGAAAAAGCCCTTGGATTATAAAAAAAATGTAAATATCGACCTTCATATTCACTCATCTGCTTCAGACGGAACGCTTTCATCTTCTGAAATTCTTATTCAGGCCCGGAAACAAAACCTCGGGGCCATTGCCATAACCGATCACGATTCTATTGAAGGTTCTAGACAGGCTATTTCCGCCGGCATCCCTCCTTCCATAAAGTTTTTAACCGGGGTGGAAATCAGCGCAACGCCCCCGCCCGGTTTTTTTTGCTCGGGTAGTTTCCATATTTTAGGCTTCGGTATAAAGCTGAATGATTCGATCCTGAACCAGACACTTGAAATGCTCCAGAAAGCCAGGAGAAACCGAAACCCTCAAATTTTAGACCGCCTCAAGCGGCTCGGCATGATGCTTTCTTTAAAAGAGGTTGAGAATAAAGTGTGCAAAGGTCAGATCGGGCGACCTCATATCGCCGACCTTATGGTAAAGAAGGGATTCGTAAAATCGAGCGATGATGCCTTCGACAGATATCTCGGAAAGGGTAAACCTGCCTATGTCGATAAATTTCGCATCGATAGTGCACGCGTGATTGAAACCATCGCCAAGGCAGGTGGCATTTCAGTCCTTGCCCATCCCCTTCTTCTCAACATCGAACAAGATGAGATCATGGAAGATCTGATTGTTACATTGAAAACGATGGGTTTAAAAGGATTGGAAGTTTACTACCCAGCTCATACGCCTGAACATATAGGTTATTACGCTGCCCTCGCAAGGCGCCACGACCTTTTGATGACAGGCGGCACAGATTTCCACGGACTTTTAAAACCGGACATCCAGATGGGATCGGGTAGGGGAAATTTAAACATACCTTTTGAGCTGTATGAGAGGATAGTGGAACAGATACAAAATGAGACCGATCGATTTTTCTAAACTTGAAAAAAAACTTGGATATAAATTCAGAGATAAACATTATATTTTTGAAGCATTTTGTCACCGTTCTTTTGTCAATGAGCAGTTTGATCCGAGTCTGAAGGACAATGAGCGCATCGAATTTTTAGGTGATGCGGTCTTAAACCTTGTCATCGGACATATGCTGATGCAATACTATCCGGACCTAAAGGAAGGGAGCCTCTCCAGACTCCGCTCAAACCTGGTCAATGAATCCCAGTTCGCCGGAGTTTCCAGAGCTTTAGATCTCGGTTCGTATATTCAACTCGGAAAAGGAGAGTTTCAAAGCGATGGATGGAAAAAAAAATCTATTTTAGCTGATACTTTTGAAGCGGTAATCGCCGCCGTTTACCTCGATGGTGGTTTTGACGCCGCATTCAATGTCATTGAAAAGCATTTTTCATCTCTTCTTTGCAACATAACGGATTCAGATGCGAACAATGATTACAAGAGCCTGCTCCAGGAACTTGTTCAGGGAACAGATAGGACCACACCGCGCTATACCGTCATTCAGGAGAGCGGGCCCGATCATGACAAAACCTTCCGTGTTCAACTCAATGTTCTTAAATTGCTGACCGAGGGAGCTGGTAAAACTAAAAAGAGAGCGGAACAGGATGCCGCTAAAAAGGCGCTCGAACTCTTAAAATCTGATGTTAAAATCTGATTTTCCGTCAATGGATCGAGTACATCAAATCCAAAAAGCCGACCTTCCACGGCCTTTATCGAACAAACGACCCTTCATCATTCCTTTTTTTCTTCCACACACCGGTTGTCCTCATCGATGTGTCTTTTGTAATCAGAAAGCTGTGACCGGTGCCCAACAGAATGGTTTTTCACCGGAACAGTTTCGATCCCAGGTTAGACGCTTTCTTGCCTTTAGAGGGGAACAAAGGGATAGAAGGCAGATTGCGTTTTATGGCGGAAATTTTTTGGGTCAAAAAAAAAATCAGATAACATCTCTGCTTGATGAAGCTTCAAAATTTGTCTTTGAAGGGTCTGTTGACAGCTTAAGGTTTTCCACACGTCCGGATACAATAAGTGCTGAATCGCTCGATATGATAAAAGATTATCCGGTTGCCACGATCGAAATTGGCGCTCAATCCATGGATGACCGGGTCCTGGAATTGTCAGAGCGCGGCCACACCTCTTTGGATACCCAAAAAGCGGTTCAACTGTTGACGTATCGAAAGTATGAAATTGGCCTTCAAATCATGTTGGGGTTGCCGGGTGATGATGAAATCAGATCCTTTTCAACAGCTGAAAAAGTCGTCGATCTTTTTCCTGACTTTGTCAGAATCTATCCAACTGTGGTTCTGAAAGAGAGTCTTCTCGCCAAATGGTATCTGCAAGGAAGCTATACCCCTTTAACGCTAAGATCAGCAGTCACTCTTGCAAAAAAGATTTTCCTTTTTTTCGCCCGCAAACAAATCCAGGTGATTCGCATGGGGTTGCAGGCATCGGATCAGTTGAAAATTGGGAGAGCCATCCTGGCCGGACCCTTTCATTCGGCATTCGGCCAGCTGGTCCATTCTGAGATTTTTCTGGATCGGATCTTATCCCATTTAAATCACAGAAGATCCGGGGTCGATGTGATCCGCATCAAACTACACCCAAGCAACATTTCAAATCTAAGAGGTCTTAACAACCATAACATCAAACAACTCAAAAAAATATTTCGGTTAACAACAGTTCAAATTATCTCTGATTCCAAATGCCCGCTGGACCGGATGGTCATAGATGGTGTTTCTATCCCCGTTCCATAGTAAATAAACGGTTATCGCTGTGCTATGGTATAAGATGTAAACATTGAAAAGATCTTGCATACCGGCTGCTCAAGCGCTGCCAATGAATATCATAGGGATAGAAGATATTATAGACAGTACTCTTTGAAAAGCGTATAGGAGTATGCGGTTTCCATAAGGACATTTGGCTGATGAAATAAAATGAAATAAGGCGGGCGTGAATGGGTTACCATTTATTCTGGAGTGAGGGTATCGGTAAAATCAGGTTTGAACGAAGCAGAAAAGCCAAGCGGATCAATATTTCTGTAAGACCTTTTAAAGGAGTTCGAGTTGCAGTGCCATACAGGGTTTCTTATGACAAAGCCAAAGCATTTGCCGTCTCCAAAAAGAAGTGGATAAAAAAAAATGTGGACAAAATGAGAGAAATGGAAAAAACTTTTAAAACCCTTTCTCAGAATTTCAATGACATCAATCAACAGGAGGCCGAAAAGATTCTTGCTCAAAAATTGGAGAACTTGGCTAAAAGGCATGGCCTCAAATATAACCGTCTATTTGTCAGAAATCAAAAAACGCGTTGGGGAAGTTGCTCACTAAAAAATAATATCAACCTCAATATGAAACTGGTAAGATTGCCTGAAATATTGATGGATTATGTTATTCTACACGAACTTGTTCATACGCGAGTTAAAAATCACGGCTTGAAATTTTATATTGAGATGGATCGTCTTGTCAGTAATAGAAAATCCTTGGATAAAGAGTTGAAAGGCTATGGCCTGGGGCTGATATGACTGTTTTTGGGGATACAACACTAGTCTGTTCCTGCCAGCCGATGAAGTTCACCAAGGAGGTCCTCATGGGTGAGTGTGTTGGCCCGGGCCAGGAGTTCTGCCAAATCTTCCTGCAGTTGCAGTTCAACCGGTCGGCGGGGGGTGGCGATAGCTTGATTGGGTCGGCGGTTAAAATTAAGGTTTAACACATCCCAGCGCGCATAGTGCCCGGTACAGTCAATAAAGGCTTTAGCCTTGATGATATGATCCATTTTCAATTTTGCATAGACAATCCCCTCCCGATCCAGAAGCGGTTCGGCCACCAAATGCCCCAAGGGGCTTACTACAGTAGTCCCGCCCCGGCTCCGGCAGTCCATTTCATCTTTGAACTCAAAATCTTCAGGGATCATGTCAGGATGAATCCAGCCACATGCACAGACCACAAAGCACTGACCCTCGAAGGCATACTGGCGGCAAGCCGTGTGCACGATATCGATATTGTCATAGTCCGGATTTCCGGGCCATCCCGGCCAGACCGCACAATGGATCTGCTCTCCCTGGGCATAGAGCGCATATTTAGAGAGAGTCATGTGATGTTCATAGCAGATAAGCCCACCCAGTTTACCCAATGAAGTTGGATATACGTTCAAGCCTGACCCGTCTCCAAATCCCCAATAAAGACGTTCGTGGTGGGTTGGCATCAGTTTGCGGTGCTTGCCCAAAATACGTCCCTCCGGATCGAAGAACAGCAGTGTATTGTAAAGAGTCCCACCGTATACCCGGTCACGCTCGTTTAACCCCATGACCAAATATGCACCGGCGTTTCGGGTTGCTTGTCCTAGAATATCGGTATCAGGGCCGGGAATTTCGACCGAGTTTTTAAACAACTTGGTAAATGTACGGGCCCAGGGTGGGCCTTCGGGATGATAATTGCTCCAGTAAGGGAACGCTGGGATAAAGGTTTCAGGAAACACAATGAGTTTTGCACCGTTCGCGCCTGCTTCGGCAATTAGCCTGCAGGCTTTTTCGATGGTAGCGTCTTTGTCGAGAAAAACCGGAGCAGCTTGGACAGCGGCAACAGGTATGATGGCCTGGTCTTTCATTTATTTTTCCTCCTTTCTTTCATAATGTTAAAAATCTACAATATTCATTTTATCATTTCGTCCCACAATCTTTCCTTTGGCGCCTATCCACTCCTTCTGCATCATGGTATACAGTATATCTTTATTGCCTTTTGGTGTTTGGGCCAAAGCCCGTTTGCCGGATTTAGTCCGGCCGATCAAAATACCTGCTTCAGGTTCCCCCTGGCGGTTAAACCATACGGTATAACTGTCAACCAGAAAACTTCCTGAAGGCGCTTTATCAATTTTCAGGCTTTTCGGGAGAGATAATCGCGCTTGAAATAAAGCAGAAGGAGTGCGATCCCATTTTTTTGAGGGTTTTCGGCAGCTGTAAATCCCTGCGGAATGCTTTGTGCAATACCAACCATTAGAAGTTATTAAACCGAAATTTTCAGGTTCAAGTCGACAACGATTGACCGCTTCAGCGATCGAATGCATCGCATAATTACTCCCAGGGCCTCCAAAATAAGGTAATCCCCCCGTGAGGGTCATCGGCCTTGGATCAGTATTTTTAATTCCCAAAACAAGACGATATAAACGGGGCATGCAGGGAAAGCAGCTGTAAAAATCAAAAAAACTGATATCTTCCAGTGTTATTTGAGCCTGGCCTAACGTGTCGATCACGCTGGCTTTAATGGCCGGAGAATCGGCTATATCTTTTCGTTCACTGAAAAACCAGGTGTCTGTAGCATCTTGTCCGCCATGGAGGTAAACCCATTTTTCTTTTGGAATGCCGAATTTCCGGGCGGTATGCGTAGTGGTAATAATAAGTGCGGCTGCTTGATCAACATATAGATTGGCATTCAATAATTTGGTATAGGGAAAAGAGATCATCCGGTTTTGGGGTGACGGGGTGATGACCTGGGTAGCTGTATATAGATTTCTCGACCATGCAAAAGGGTTTTTTGCCGCAACTGCACTGAAGGTTTTGCCAAATTTGCCCAGATTTTCCATCTGTTGTTCGATTGTAAGACCTTCCTTAGCACGTAGCGCATTTTCGATTAGAGGATAAATTCGAACCGGCATATCCATAAAATGATCCAATTCATCCATATTGTTGCCGAATCTTTTGTTTCCGATAAGGACTCCTTCCGAGTCGTCCCCTATCGGCGTGATGTCCTCAAAATTGTCACGAAAACCCTCCAGGGGCTTGCCGGTAGCTAATGCAGATTTAACAGAGTGCGTAACTTCACATCCGGCAAGGATCGATACCTCATTTTTCCCGGAAACAAGATTGTCCGCCACCCGGTTCACCAGCCATTGAGGAGTGTCACCGCCAATGGTGGTATATTCTTTTAAAGGCGGGTTGATATCAAGTAGTTCGGCCAGCAGGCGAGGGGCTTTACGGTAATTCCATGTGAACATATTCACCACATGCAACGCGTCAGCCGTACCGATCAGTTTTTTGCAACCCGCATCTTCAGCTGCTCGTTTCACGACTGTTTTCATCCCTTGCAGCGGATGTAAAAAATCCTTTGCATTTTTTGATTTATGAGTCAGTTGCCCAACTCCCACAATAATCGGATCCCGGTTATTCATGATCACCTGTCATTTGAGTAAAAAAAATTAGAATAAATCGAATTATCGAAGACAGAACAATTTGCCGCATCGATCCTGCATGGCCACATCTATTTTTGTTTCAGAAAGATTTATTGCCTCACCAACAACGCTTAGAGCTTTTTCCGGGGTATTGTTTATTTCGCTTAGGTGGGCTAAAATGACATGTTTCAGTCGGGAATGTTTGATTTTCATGATCAATTTTTTTGAATCTTCGTTGGAAAGATGACCGGTTCTGCTTTTTATTCGTTGTTTAATCGGCCAGGGATAGGGTCCATTGACCAGCATGTCAGGGTCATGATTCGCTTCAAGAATTAGTAAGGAACAGCCCTTTAGATGCTCAATGGCCATGGAAGTCGCGATGCCGAGGTCGGTTGCAATACCGATTTTAGCCCCGTCTTGTGTTATGGTAAATCCTGCAGGGTCTGCGGCATCATGGGATACTGAAAAAGGATGGATTTTTAGCGTTTTTAGCATAAACGTGGTTCCACACTCAAAATTTACCATATCACGAATATATCCGATCTTGGAGGGAATCCCCATGCCGGTTTTTCGACTGATGTAAACCGGCAGAGAAAACCGGCGGGAAAGGATGCCAACCCCATGAATATGGTCTGCATGTTCATGGGTCACTAGGACGGCATCCAGTTCTGACGGGTTCAGGCCCCTCGATTTAAGCCTCCTTTCAATTTCAACCCCTGAGAGACCTGAATCAACAAGGATTGACGTTGAATTGTCGGAAATATAAATGGCATTCCCTTTGCTCCCGCTGGCCAACATACATACAAAAAGCTTAATATCGGGATTTTGCCGAGAATTTTGTGGCCGAGCCGTTCTATTTTCCTGTATGCCCGAACCCGCCGCCACTGCGAACTGTTTCATCGAGTCGCTCCACAATTTTTAATCTGGCCTGAAAGACCCTTTGAATCACCATCTGAGCAATCCTGTCACCCCGGTGAAATGTATAGCGCTCTTTACCGAGGTTGATCATCGCAACCTTAATCTCGCCTCGATAATCCGCATCTATGGTCCCGGGCGAATTTATCAGACCGATACCGTGTTTTACCGCCAAGCCGCTTCTTGGACGGATCTGAGCTTCAAATCCCTTGGGAATGGCAATGGCAAATCCCGAGGGCATCAAAAAAATCTCTCCAGGCGCAAGACTGATCTCTTTTTCGATGGCAGCATAAATATCCATTCCAGCTGCTTGTTCTGTCATGTAGCTTGGAAGTGGAATGTCTTTATCGAATTCCGGTCTCAAACGGAAAAATTTAACTGTAGGGGTTTTTTCCATAATCGGCAGGGTATTTTGATTTTTCCTTTGGACAGTTACACGAAAATGGGGGTGGCGATTTTGCCACGCGATTTATGCAGCTAAAAGGTAAAACGAACTAAAGGAACAGGACATCTTCAAATGATTTTTTATCGGAAATCGGCCCGAGCATCGTCAGGGCAAGCTGTTCGGATTGGAAAAGATATCGCGCCAAATCGATGATTTCGTCGGCGCTGACCGCTTCGATTTCATCTATTACCGATTTTAACGGTATTTGACGGCCGAAATGAATTTCGTTTTGTGCCAAACGAACCATCTGGTTATCTACGCTCTCAGATGCAAGCAGAAGGCCCCCTTTGGTATACTCCTTTGCATTGTTCAAATCGGTTGGGTCGACCCGAATCTTTTTCAGCTTTCGCATTTCCCTTAAAATCAGTCCTGTCGATTTGAGGGATGTTTTGGGGTCTACGGCGATATAGACACCGAACATTCCGGTATCCACATGGGATGATAAAAAGGAATAGATGGCATAGGCAAGGCCCCGTCGCTCGCGTATTTCCTGAAATAGCCTTGAACTCATATTCCCGCCGAGAATGGTATTTAAGAGTGAAAATGCATACCGCTTGGGGTCGGCTATGGCTAAACCCTTTGTTCCAATACAGACATGAACCTGCTCGAGTTTTCTATGATGAAGATGAACGTCAAAGCGACCGATTGGGGTGATCCGTTCGGGAAAGCTGTTACTGGGTTGAATCGACTCGAAAGCCTTCCTGATAAGGTTTGCAAAAGCATCGTGCGATAGATTGCCGGCAGCCGATATGACGATTCGTTCCGGCTGGTAGAACCGTTGGAAGAACTTTTTGAGGGTTTTCGCATTGAAACGGGCAATGTTCTCACGGCTTCCAATGATCGAACGACCTAAAGGGTTCTCGCCCCAAAAAGCATTTCCGGAAAGAACATGGATGTAGTCTTCAGGGTTATCTTCGATCATCCCTATCTCCTGAAATATGACCGGCCGTTCCTTTTCAAACTCTTCAGGATCGAATACTGAATTTAAAAAAATATCAGAGAGGATATCGATCATCGTGGTGAGATGGGTGTCCATCACCTTTGCGTGATAGCACGTATTCTCCATTGACGTAAAGGCGTTGCTATTACCGCCGATGGCATCAAATTCTTTGGCAATCTGATAGGATGACCTTCTTTTTGTCCCTTTAAAAATCATGTGCTCAAGGAAATGGGAAAGCCCGTTTTCATCCGGGGTTTCATCCCGGGCTCCAACATTGACCCAGACCCCCATTGAAATGCTGTGGACATGGGGTATCCTGTTTGTCAAAACCCGGATGCCGTTATCAAGAACAGTTTTATTTATCTTCGATGCTATTTTCATCTTTTTCAGCAAGCACAGCCTTTCGGCTCAAACGGATTTTTCCCTCGCGGGATACCTCGAGAACCTTGACTTTTACCTTTTCGCCTTCCCTGACAATATCGGTTACCTTTTTAACGTGGTGATTGGCGAGTTGTGAGATATGAACAAGACCGTCTGTACCGGGTAGTATTTCCACAAAGGCCCCAAAGTCCATGATTTTCACGACTGTTCCTTCGTAAATAGCTCCCACTTCCGGCTCGGCAACGATCTCTTTTATGCGTCTCAGGATATCGTCACCCTCTTCTTTGGAAAAGGCTGCGATTTTAACAAGTCCGGAATCATCAATCTCTATGCGGGTATTGGTTTCATTTTGGAGAGCCCGAATTATTTTTCCTCCAGGCCCGATGACCTCCCGAATCTTATCCGGATTAATATTGATAGTGATTACTTTAGGCGCATAAGGAGAAATTTCCTTTCGAGGTTCGTTCAACGCTTCCATCATTTTATCCAGTATAAAAAGCCGTCCGACACGGGCCTGCTCCAGGGCTTTTTCAATGATGGCTCTTGAAAGTTCATGAATTTTAATATCCATCTGAAGCGCAGTTATGCCTTCCCGGGTGCCGGCAACCTTAAAATCCATATCACCCATATGATCCTCGTCGCCGAGGATGTCAGACAGAATAACCACCTGATCCCCCTCCTTTACAAGCCCCATCGCAATACCCGATACCGGTGCTTTCAGCGGCACGCCTCCGTCCATAAGGGCCAAGCTTGCGGAACAGACGGTGCCCATCGATGAAGAGCCATTGGATTCCATTACTTCTGAAACAATACGGATGGTATAGTCAAACGCCTCCTTTGAAGGTAATACCTTTTCAATGGCTCTGGTCGATAGACCGCCATGTCCGATATCTCTGCGACTCGGTCCCATCATACGCTTCACCTCACCCACCGAATACGGCGGAAAATTGTAATGGAGCATAAACGGCCTGAATTCTTCTCCAATTAAAGTTTCGACCCGCTGTTCGTCCGGTCCTGAACCGAGTGTCAGAACCCCGAGAACTTGGGTCTCTCCCCGGGTAAAAAGGGCGCTGCCGTGGGGTCTAGGCAGAAGACCGACTTCACAGGTTATCGGCCTTATTTCATCGGGTTTTCGGTTATCGATACGACGGTTTTCGTTCAGAATAAGATCTCTGCAGATCCTTTTCTTGATGTCGTCAATGATCTCATTGACCTCAGTCCTGCGCTCTGAAAAATCTTCCCCGAGTTTTTCCATCAGCTCAGATTTCAACAATTGAAAACCGGCGTTTCGACTGATTTTATCCGGGATCAAGATGGTTTCATGAATGCGTTGTGCCGATTCGTTCTCGATCCTTTGTGCTAGGTTTTCATCTCTTTCAGGTGGCACAAATGAACGTTTCGGCTTTCGGGCCGATTCCTGAAGTTCCATCTGTAAATCGATGACCGGCTGCATCTCCTGATGACCATAAAAGATCGCTTCTAGCATCTCAATCTCACTAACAATGTTGCCACCCCCTTCCACCATAACAACACCGGTCTTGGTACCGGTAACGATGATGTTGAGGTCCGAAATTTCGTATTCGCCGATGGTCGGATTTATTTTTAATTTCCCGTCAATACGACCCACCCGTACGCTGGCAATCGGTCCTGCAAACGGAATGTCGGAAATCTGGAGCGCTGCAGAGGCTCCAATCATCGCCAACGTATCCGGATCGTTTTCCTGATCCATCGAGAGGACAGTCGCGATTACCTGTGTTTCATATCCGTATTTTTTAGGAAATAGCGGCCGGATTGGGCGGTCGATCAAACGGGCAGTTAATGTTTCTTTTTCACTTGGTCTTCCAATCTCGCGCCTGAAATAATTACCGGGTATACGCCCGGCTGCATATATTTTTTCCTGATATTCAACCGTAAGAGGTAAAAAATCTATACCGGCTCTTACTTCGTTAGATGATACAGCGGTGACGAGAACGATACTCTCTCCATATTGGACTACCACCGAACCCGAAGCCTGTTTGGCCACTTTTCCTGTCTGCAGGCTCAATGATCTGCCACCGATCTCGGTCTTTAATAAAATTTCCATACAATTCTCCTAAATTAAAATAATAGATTTAAATCACAACCCGAAAGGCGAAAAGGTAACGCTTTTCATTGCAATATAATTAAGCTTTCAACAAACTGTCTATCGTCTCAGCCCAAGTGTCTCAATGATGGTTCGGTACCGTTTTACGTTATTGTTTTTTACATAATCAAGAAGCCTTCGCCGCCTGCCGACCAGCATCAATAAACCTCTTCTTGAATGGTGGTCTTTTTTATGAATCTTCAGGTGCTCGGTCAGATAACTGATCCGATGCGTCAAAAGCCCGATTTGCACTTCAGGTGACCCGGTATCGCTGTCGTGAAGCTTGAATTGATCGATCAGCGCTCTTTTGTTTTCTGATGTCAGAACCACTCTCTTTTTTCCTCCTAAGCTCTTAAAATTAGGTTTATATAGGTTTATACAGGTCTATTTACAATTACCGGCTCCAAACAGAGAATCTATTGTAGAACGCAGCAATATTTATATACACAATTATCTCTTTGTTCATTTATAATTGCAAGAAGATGATCCTTTTTATCGACGATCTTGATAAAATTGTCCGGGC
Organism: uncultured Desulfobacter sp.; assembly: GCA_964608375.1. Lineage (GTDB taxonomy): Bacteria > Desulfobacterota > Desulfobacteria > Desulfobacterales > UBA2156 > UBA2156. Next base: position 19,690 of record CAZSON010000004.1, read on the forward strand.
GCTGACGTCGGCGGTCGATTTGGCCGGAACGAAAATCTGCTTGCGTGATGGTTTGGCCATATCGTATTTTTTGGGCTAATGTATGATCTGCCACAATCTCAGGAAAATCTTCCAAGGCTTTTGACATCCCTATAATTTGCTCTGATAGTTTTCCGGCTGATGCAAGTTTTTCAACCTCAGTTACGGTTAAGGCTTTGTCAAGTGTAAATCCACTGCTTTGCAGTCTTCGCAGTTCTTTAAGATGGCCTCCGCATCCCAATGCTCTTCCAATATCTGCGCAGAGGGTTCGAATATATGTCCCCGAAGTACAGGAGACTTCAAAACGAATGGTTGGCAGGTCTATCTCGAGTATGCGAACAGATGAAATAAAAACTCTTCTTGCCGGTTTGTGAGCCGGTTTCCCACTTCTTGCAAGCTTATAAAGCGGAATCCCATTTTGTTTGAGTGCTGAAAAAATCGGTGGAATCTGTTGATTTTCTCCTTCAATCATTTTGAATGCGGTCTGCAGTGATCTTTCAGACACTGTGATTTCATCACATCTTGAGATGATCCTCCCTGTTGCATCCTGCGTGTCGGTCTCGATGCCTAAGCAAAGCACTGCCTCATATTTTTTGTTTCCTTGTAAAAAAAACCTGGCAATTCGGGTCGCCCGGTTGATCAAACAGATCAAAACGCCGGTTGCAAATGGATCTAATGTTCCCGCATGCCCTACTTTTTTCGCTTTCAGAGACTTCTTTACTCGCGCGACCACTTTGGCAGAAGTCGTATCTGCAGGTTTATCAACTATCAAAATTCCGCTGGGTTGGTATTGCATTGTTCGGGTCACAATGCTTCAGCCAATTTGCTGATGTTAGATTTTATGTGGGCCAGCGTTGATTCAATACTGAAACCTGCCGCATTGGAATGTCCGCCACCACCAAAGGTGGAAGCGATTTCAGCTACATTAATCGTTCCATTGGAACGGAGACTAACGTGGAAATGTTCATGCGATTGATCTTCTTTTTTATCATCCCTATCATTGAAAAGCTCCTGGATCAGAGCAGCAACCTGAACATCCTCGATCCCTTTAGCATAATTGATAAAGCCATCGATATCCTCGGGCTTTGTACCGGTTTCATTCAGCATTGCTTGAGTGACTGCCATCATCGATAATCTGCCGTTTTTTGAAATTTCGATTGAGTCCAGCGCAAGGTTGAGAAGTTTTATACGACCCAAAGAATACGTTCCGTAAACATGTTGAGCGATACTGTAAGGTTCTACGCCCAGAGCGATCATTTCGGCACAGATATCGAAAGCAGCTTTGTTTGTATTTGAAAACCGAAATGAACCGGTATCTGTTAAAATTCCCGTATAGATGGAAGTAGCTGTGGCCAGATCAATGTCAGCTTCCATCCGTCTTATTAGGCGGTATACAATTTCCGATGTGGCGCAGGCGGAAGGGTCTACGAGATGAAATTCACCAAACCGAATATTGCTCACATGATGGTCGATATTGACAATATGTGGTATACGGCTTATGATCGGGACGGCTTTTCCAATCCGTTCAAGATTACCGCAGTCAAGAACAACTGCAGTATCAAAAGGATTCGGATCATCGATGTGCCTGACAATGTGATCAACCGCCGGAAGAAATCGATAGATCGCAGGGATAGGGCTTTCGTTGTAAAGCGTGGCTTTTTTATTCAAAGTCTCAAGGGAAATCCCCAGGGCGACCAGCGCCCCTATTGCATCGCCGTCAGGGTTGGCATGAGAGGCAATTAAAATATGATTGCTATTTTTCAACAGGTTGATGATCTGATTCATTATCTATCTCTATAGAATCTAGAACCTTATCGATATGTGATCCATAATCAAAAGATTCGTCGTAAAAAAAATTAAGATCGGGCATGTATCGCAGACCGAGTTGATTGCCGAGGGATCGCTTGATATATCCAAATGCATTCTGGAATCCTTTGATTGCATTATCCTTGCTGATTTTCCCGCCAAAAGTTGAAAAGTAAACCCTGGCAATTCTTAAATCCCGGGACATTTTTACCGCGGTGATGGTCACCATCTCAAGGCGAGGATCTTTGATATCTTTTTGCAATAACTCTGACAACGCCCTCTGAATCAGACCACTAACCCTTTCGGCACGAGTAAAGGATCTCATAAGTTCACAATTTCCATCTCAGTATCGACAATCTCAGCAATTCCCAGGTCATCCGTCAAATTGATCAGCTTGTCTATTTTGGAGTTTATCAATGCTCGATTATTGCCCACCAGGGCGAAACCTATTTCTGCTCTCTGATGAAGATCGTTTGAAGCGACTTCAGCTACCGAAGCGTTAAAATTATTACGCAAATTGCTTATAATCGATTTTACAACCCTTCTTTTACCCTTTAAAGAATGACAACAATGCAACCTGAACTTGATAATCCCGTAACCGATGACCATTTTTTTATCTATTATCTATTACTGATGAACTCGTAAAAAGGCCATATTGCGCTCTAAATGACCATTTTGGAGCGCCGTCCTTCAATCCTCATTCGAGTTTGGGTTTAATCTCCTCCAGATAATAACATTCAATGGTATCCCCAAGTTTAAAGTCATGGTAGTTCTCAACGCCGATGCCGCATTCGTAACCGGTTTGGACCTCTTTGGCATCATCTTTAAAGCGCCGAAGTGATGAAATTTTACCATCATAGCTGACGACACCATCTCTCACGATTCGAGCACGCTGCCCCCGCTCTATTTTTCCGTCGGTCACATAACAACCAGCTATGGCACCAGCTTTTGGAATATGGAACACTTCTCTGATTTCAGCCATGCCCAAATTCCGCTCTTCAAAAGTGGATGCCATCATTCCGACAATCGCATCCTTAATCTCTTTTATCACGTTGTAAATAACATCATAAAAACGAATATCGACATTTTCTTCATTGGCCAAATCTATAACTTTTAAACCCGGGCGAACATTAAAGCCGATAATAATTGCATTTGATCCAGCCGCCAGGAAGACATCGGATTCAACAATACCGCCGGTTGCGGAATGGATCACATTTATTTTGACCTCTTCATTACCGAGTTTTGTTATAGAGTCGCTCAGGGCTTCAATTGAGCCTTGCACATCCGCTTTAATAATCAGATTCAGATCCTTGATTTCACCCTCCAGCATCTTCTCGTGGAGTTTTTCAAGGCTTAACCTGCTTGTTCTTGAAAGGTTTTTTGACCGCTGTCGCTGACTGCGGAAGATGCTGACCTGTTTAGCGCTTTTATCAAATGGGAGTGCAATCAATTCGTCACCCGCCATCGGAACGCCGGAGAGTCCTAATATCTTTGCCGGTATGGATGGACCGGCTTTTTCGATCTGAATGTTCCTTTCGTTTAGTATAGCACGAACTTTTCCATGGTGTATCCCGCACACCACTGATTCGCCGGAATGGAGAGTTCCATCCTTGATCAGTACCGTGGCAACGGGCCCTCGACCCGCATCTAACTTTGCCTCAATTACGTGTCCTCTAGCCAGTTTTTCAGGATTGGCCTTTAACTCCAATAATTCTGCCTGTAAAAGTATCATCTCCAAAAGATCGTCTACACCCTGGTTCTCCTTGGCGGATACTTCCAGAAATATTGTATCACCGCCCCAGTCCTCAGCCATAAGCCCTGCTTCTGAAAGTTCGCGCCGCACACGTTCGGGATCCGCGTTTGGTTTGTCTATTTTGTTGATCGCGACAATGATCGGGACTTCCGCTGCTTTGGAGTGGTTGATAGCTTCAATGGTCTGTGGCATTACGCCATCATCAGCCGCAACCACCAAAACAACTAAATCTGTAACATTGGCTCCCCTTGCGCGCATTGCCGTAAAAGCTTCATGGCCTGGTGTATCTAAAAAAACAATCTGGCCCTTTTTGGTCGAAACAAAATACGCGCCGATGTGCTGCGTGATTCCCCCGGCCTCGGAATCGGTTACCCTTGATTTACGTATCACATCCAGAAGAGATGTTTTACCGTGGTCAACATGGCCCATGATGGTAACAACCGGAGGTCTTAACACCAATTTGCTCGGGTCATCCTCTTCAGTTTTTATAAGCAATTCCTCTTCAAAAGAGGCCTTTTCCACTTCATAGTCAAACTCCGCTGCAACAAGTGCTGCAGTATCAAAATCGACTGTCTGGTTGACCGTTGCCATAACACCTAATGACAACAGTTGTTTTATGAGTTCGGCGGCTTTTATACCCATACGTCTTGCAAGGTCCGAGAGGATGATTGTTTCATCAATTTTGAATTTTCGTTTGATCGCTTTGGGAACGGTAATCTGTGGCTTTTGTGCCGGAGTTGCAATTTTGCCCTTTGCACCCTTTCGGGTTTTACGGGTGCGTTGCCTTTGCGAATAAAGGGCTGCGCCTTCAACCACTTCTTTTCGCCGAAATGAAATTTTCTTTTTAAAAAATTTTTTATCTTTAACCGGTTCTTCAGCTCTTTTTTTTGTTTTCTTTTTTGCTTCCACCTGCTCCGCTGGTGGGGAAAGAACAACCGGTTTTTTCTTTATCGAAACAGCGGTTTGCTCGCGTTTTTTTGATGGCTTTTTGGCTTGAATTTCTTTTACTTCGGATACTTTTGGCTCTGGAGATACAGGGAGTTTAATAATTTTTGCCGGTGTTTCCTTTTTCTTTTTTACCTTTTTTGCCTTTTCCGGCTTTATAATCTTTAAGGCCGGCGGCTCTTCAGTTTTTGGCTCGATCGCTTCTTCATCACTTGCTCTTACCGGCTTTTCGGGTTCTACAGGTGTTACTTCTTTTTCGATAGGGGCTTCTGGTTCAGCATCGGGCTCTTCGGTTGCGACCTCCTCTTTCAGCGTCCTTCTTCGTCTTCGGATCACCGTCGGTTTGATACGTGTTACTTCCAGGTCTTGCGGCTTTGTCCCCATTAGGTTGTCCTTAATCCGGGTCACGGCTTCAGTATCTACAGCACTCATGTGGCTTGTCACGGGGATATCCATTTCCTTCAACTTTTCAAGGAGGGTCTTATTGGGCATATTAAGTTCCCTGGCAAGTTCATATATTCTTATATTCGACATTCAGCCCCCATCGTTTACTTTTAAGGCTCTTAAAAACGACCGACATTTTTATGCGAACAATTTAACCGGTTTTATTTTCTTACCTCTACTCAACTGCCAAGTTATCAGAAGGTGAAGTTTCATCATTTGTCACTTTAAGCTCAGAAGTCCCTTGCTCCGGAACTTCCAAATTCTCTGATGATTCACTCGTTTCATCTGGTGATTCATCAACAGGTATTTCATTGATTGCCGCAAGTCTTTCCTTTGCGGTTTCAATCAATTTTATAGCTTTATCGTCCGCAATGCCACGGATTTGAATCAAATCTTCAACAGTGGATTGGCTGAGTTCTTCCACCGAAAAAAACCCCTTTTCATATAATGCATCTGCCAAGCTAACGCCGATTCCGGGTAATGCAATCAGGGAATCGTAACTGTCTTTCATGGCTTGGCTGTAACGGGACTCGCTTGTCACATCCAGATGCCATCCGGTCAATCTAGAAGCGAGTCGCACATTTTGACCGCGTTTACCAATCGCTACTGAAAGTGATTCATCCGGGACGATGACTTCCATCGAACGGTTTACTTCATCAATAATCACCCGAGATATATCGGCGGGAGCCAGTGCGTTGCAAACAAACTTTGCAGCATCCACATGCCAGGAAATGATATCTATTTTTTCACCTCTGAGTTCTTGAACAACCGCCTGCACACGACTTCCTTTCATTCCAACGCAGGCGCCCACCGGGTCTATGTCGGAATCGTTGGAAGCGACTGAAATTTTTGCTCGGCTACCCGGTTCGCGAGAGGCGCCCATGATCTTTACAATACCTTCGGAGATTTCAGGAACTTCTGTTTTAAAAAGATTGACCAGGAAGTCAGCATGGGTCCGGGTTAGAACAATCTGAGGTCCCCGCGTATCATGGAGAACCTCCAAAATGTAGGCTCTCAACCGATCGCCTCTTCGGTAGGTTTCCTTTGGAAGTTGTTCCCGGGCCGGCAAGACACCTTCTGTTTGTCCCAGATTAACGATGATATCACCCCGATCCACGCGCTGGACGATTCCATTGATTATTTCACCTTTCCGGCTGATGAAACTGGAATAAATCGCATCTCTTTCCGCATCTTTCATTTTCTGAATCATGACCTGTTTGGCCGATTGTGCAGCGATCCGTCCAAAGGTTGATGTGTCCATTTTTGTGCCGATGCTATCTCCAATTTCGCAGCCCGGATCGAGCATACGTGCTTCTTCAAAAACGATCTGCAGATCCGGTTCCGTGATTTCCTCCGTTACCTCCTTAAACTGAAAAACCTCGACTTCTCCTGATTCTTCACTGTACTGTACTTCAATATCGATTTTGCTCCCGAATTTTTTTCTGGCAGCCGATCGGAGCGCCTCTTCAAGTGCTTGAATCAGGATTTCTCGGTCAATGCCCTTGTCGCGGCTGACCTGTTCAATGACACGCTTCACATCTGCTATAAACATTTATTTTCTCCACAATAATTCACTAGCTGTGCCCTGGCAATGTTTATGAAAGGAATCGAAAACATCTTATTTCCTACCAGGAGCTGAACATTTTCATATGAGGCACCTTGAATGGCGCCCTTGAAATTTTTTTGCCCATCGAAAGATTGTTTGGTTCTTATCTTTACTTCTTCCCCCTTAAATCTGTTAAAGTCATCCGGTTTCCCCAAGGGGCGGTCCGATCCGGGAGATGAAACTTCAAGCCGGTACGATTTTGCGTTTTCAAAATATACATCCAAAATATCATTTAACTGTTGGCTAATATGAACACAATCGGCCAACGTAATCCCTTCGGGTTTGTCGATATATATCCGAAGTACCCTTCCCGATGGCTCCCGACGGTATTCAACATGTACCAGCTCTATTCCCTCTGCTTCGCATAAGGTTTCGGCAAAACCTTTTGCCCTGTCAATCACTTCCTTTTCAGCATAGGATGAAATTGCAGAAAAATCAGGCTTTGATCTTATTGCTTTTTTATTTTTTCTTTGACCTTTCACCACTTGATTCACTGTCTCATTGAATCCAAAAGCACAAAACGGGCTATTGCCCGTTTCCTTTCATCCAGGTAGATCTTTCGTTGTGAGTGAAAATTACTTTTTCATAAAGACAACCATCAGAAAGAAGTAACTAAAAACCGCATATACATAAATAAAAGCTCTACCCAAATACCCCAGACAACTGCAAAAACGGACGGCCATGGAGCGGGCAACGAGATTCGAACTCGCGACACCAAGCTTGGGAAGCTTGTACTCTACCAGCTGAGCTATGCCCGCCCGAATAAGAAAGGATATCCCATAAAATATTTATTGTCAATATGTTTAACAAATTATTTTTAACGGTCTCGTAAAAAGTCATTTGTGAACAATTTTGAACATTTTGAGATAAATGGTCATTTAGAGCGCAATTTGGATTATTTTCGAGTTCATCATTTTTATTTATACAATTTCAGGTTGTACGCCCCCCAATCCGCAGGAGCATTGCATCCATCTCACATCGAATGTGTGTTTTGGGAAAATTAAAGGGGAAAACCTTGAAGGATTCCCAATTTTATATACATAGAATCGTCAAAAAATAGTGTTTATATCTTGATATTTTCAGATTGGGAGAATATAGTAATGGTCAAGTTGATCGATTGTTGAGTTTTCTGGACTTGTCTGTGGGGATAAAATCAGCAGTTTTAAACAATCGACCATTGAACCCGGTGTCGCAACCATTAATAATTTTGACAGGCGTCGCTCGATATTCCAGGAGGGTAAAATGAAAAAAAAAGTTATTTTTCTAGTTTTTGTCCTGTCCGTTCTTTTTGGAATTCACCCGCTGTATGCTTCAACCCAGCTAAAACGGCTCGGAATCAGCCCTTTTTACAAAGCCAAAGACCTGCAAGCCGAAGCGATTTATCCGATTATAATGCAAAATAAAGGCGATGCCGAAGCGGGGTTTATTAAAGCCGGAGCTGTTAACCTGTTTCATCCGTTTATCACCCAGCTCAAAACCGCAAAAATTGATGCGGTTCAGGTCCCACCGGGTGAAACTTTAATGTGGATGATCTTTAAAAAAAAGAAAAAGATTTTCGTATTAAACGATGTAAAATGGGCAGGGAAGGCTCCCTTTGAAGGATATCGGTTTGTCATTGAGCACAATAACCGAGCCTATGAATTCATTATCCCTAAAGTCTGCTTTAATATTGCATTAAAAAGTGTTACCGATATCCCGGTTAAAGCACCTGTTAAAGCCGAGCCGAAAAAAATCGAACCTAAAAAAGAGGTGGCTAAAGTTGCTGAAGTTCCTGAGAATCGATCTCCACAATGTAATTTATCGGTCTCACCCGAAACGTTTTTAACCGGAACCACCGTTATGTCCGATGCATCACAATCGGTTGATTCTGATGGGAAAGTCGTATCTGTTACCTTTACAATTATAGATCCCAAAGGGAGCATCGTGGAAAAGAAAATTGTTGCAGAGGCGCCCTTTATTTACAAGACAAAAATAAAAAAGCCCGGCGTTCATAAGATACAGGCAGTGGTAAAGGATGACGCCGGGGGCGAAAGCCCGGCGAACAGTTGCACCAGGGAAGTAACCGTCCTAAAGAGAGGATTTTTTGTCGGAGATATCGGCCTGTTGCAACAATTTGATCCGGCTACGTTTTTACCGATAAGAGTTGGATATATGCATAAGCTTACGGAGAAAGTCGCTATTACGGCTTTGGTGGGAGGCGCTCCCTTGCTGAACGGTTGTAGCGATAATCCGGCAACCATAGCGGATATCAGGCTCTCCTACTACCCGGCGCCCAGATTCTTTGTCAGTGCCGGTAGCGGTATGTGGCATACGACGTATAAGACTAGAACAGATTTTATCCTGGATACAGGCTACCAGCTCACCGACAATCCAAACGGACCCAACTTTTCAATTTACCTCGAGGGAAGATCGGCATTTGATGAGTTTGATAACATATCGGAACGGGGTAGATTCGGTGGCGGACTCCGGGTCTATTTTTAAGTTGAAAGAATAGCGGCGGAACGATTTATTTTTTACTACCTTTAAGCAGTGCATGGATGTTTTCAAGTTCGGAACGAATTTCATAAAGTGTTTGAGCTGGGACCTTATCCTCGCTCACCTTTTCATAACCGCGCAGGTGTTGTTTTGCACCCTGAATCGTGAATTTTTTATTGTAAAGAAGATGTTTGATTTTAAGGACCAGATCAACATCTTTTTTCCTGTAGAGCCGTTGGCCTGATGGGGTTCGCTTTGGCTTTATCTTTTTGAATTCAGTTTCCCAGAACCTGAGGACATATGTGGGGACATCTGCAATTTCACCGACTTCACCGATCTTGTAATACAGTTTATCGGGAAAATCTATTTGATAGGGCCTTTTATTTTCCATTTTATTAAGATTTAAGAACAGTATCAAACAGGGAGCGTTGCATCAAACGATTTCAACAGTCGGCCCGAAATTTTTTGATGAACCTGATTTACTTCTTCATCCGCCAATGTTCTGGAGCTTGATCGATAGGTGATTCTAAATGAAATGCTTTTCTTGCCTTCGGGAATCGGGTTCCCTTCAAAAACGTCAAAAAGAAAAGTGCTTTCCACCAGCTCTTCTCGGGCATCTTCGACGCATGCCATTATCTTTCCTGATGCGATCTCTTTGTCGATAATAATCGTAAAATCCCGATAAACAGCTGGATATTTTGGAATCGGTTTAGACTGTTTTATTACAGATAAAAATGGAAACAGCGAATCTATATTGATTTCGGCAATGTAAACGCTTTGCTTTAACCCGAAATTTTGAAGAATGCTCGGAGCCACCATTCCCACCATACCGATCAGTTCATTATTATAAAGAATTTTGGCGGTTTCACCTAGCCGGGTGTAATCACAGCCATTGTCCGGCATATCGGTGAACAGAGCACCTTCGAAATTCAAGCCTTTGAAAAGGCTTTCGATGACCCCTTTGATGTCAAAAAAATCACATGGTGTTTCCTTTGAATGCCATGCCGGATCCGATCTTGTTCCTGTCCAAAGAATCGCGATCATCTCTTTTTCATCAGGGAGGTTTTCCCGGCCACTACTGATAAATGTTTTGCCGACTTCAAACAGTTTCAGGTTTTTGATCTGTTGGGAGATATTGCCTTGGACCGTCCTGAGCAAACCCGGAATTAGGGAGGTCCTCATCGCCGACTGTTCTTCGTTTAATGGGTTTAAAATATCGACCATATTTCTTCTCGGATCTTTTTTTCCGAATCCGAGATGGTCACATGATTTTACGTCATCAAAACTGTAATTGATCGCCTCCGAAAAACCGAAGCCGATCATGAGGAGTTTGATCCTGTTTCTTAAATGCAGCCGCCTATTTCGCTGTCTTCCATCGGTCGGCATCAGAGGGAAGGTGGTGGGGATGTTGTTGTAACCGGCAAGACGCGCAATTTCTTCCATGGCATCTTCCGGTCTTTTGATATCAACTCTAAAACCAGGCGGAACTACCGCCAAATTATCCTTATCAACCGGGTCGACGCTGAATTCTATTGATCTTAAAAAGTCGTTCATTTCATCCCTGTCAAGGTCTGTACCGAGAAGGCGATTGGTTTGTTTTGTACTCAAAACAATTCTATTTTTGGGAATCGTCTTGGGGTATTCATCGATTATTCCTCCTATTAATTTGCTATCGCTAACTTGTGTCATAAGTTGAGCAGCTCTGTCCAGTGCTTTTACAGTGCCTTCAGGGTCTACGCCACGCTCAAAACGGTATGAGGCCTCTGTCGCCAGGTTAAGTTTTTTTGATGTTCTTCGAATGCTAAGTGGGCTGAAGTATGCGCTTTCAATCAGAACCCGGGTCGTGTTTGTTTCGATCTCGGAGTTTAGACCGCCCATCACCCCGCCTATGGCGACCGCCTTCTCTCCATCACAGATCATAAGTGTGTCGGAAGAGAGAGTTCGATTTTTTTGATCAAGGGTGGTAAAAATTTCTCCCTTTTTTGCCAGACGAACAACGATTCTGTTTTCTGACAGTCTATCCAAATCAAATGCATGAAGCGGCTGCCCGGTTTCCATCAGTACAAAGTTGGTTACGTCAACGATATTATTGATCGGTCTTAACCCCACTGAAATCAACCGATCTTGAAGCCAGTAAGGGGAGGGCGCTACGGAAACATCAAATAAAAGACGGGCGGCGTACCGAGGACAGTGGTCCGGCGCTTCAATTTCAACTGATGTATATTTGAAAATATGATTTTCAGTACCCGGAAGGTGGATAGCCGGATACGTTAATTTTGTTTTCTGAATTGCCGCTATTTCCCGGGCGATGCCCAGAATGCTGAGGCAGTCAGATCTATTCGGGGTGAGATCGATATCAAAAACCATATCTGAAAGCGCGAGCGCTTTTCCGAGCGTGTCTCCTGCCTGCAACTGCGGGTTGAGAGCTAAAACACCGCTTTGATCTGTCCCCAGCTCCAATTCTTTTTCACTGCATATCATACCCTCAGAGGTCACCCCGCGAACAACAGTCTTTTCAAGGAGTAATCCATCTGGAAAAAGCGTACCCGGCAGGGCAACAGGTACCAGCATATTCTTTTTCAGGTTAGGGGCGCCGCATACAATTGAAACTGTTCTATTTCCGATATCTACATTGCAGATCTTCAGCCTGTCCGCATTCGGATGGAGATCAATTTGATTCAGTTTTCCCACAACAACACTTTTAATGTAATCATAGCGGTCTGATATGGATGCAACTTCCAGCCCTACCATAGTTAACGCATCGGCAAGACGATGGACCTCCATTTCAATGGGAACATATTCTTTCAGCCAACTTAAGCTAACTTTCATATCAAAATTGCGCTAGAAACCTGAAATCATTTTCAAAAAATTTTCGGATGTCATCGATACCATACTTCAGCATGGCAATCCGTTCAACCCCCATTCCAAAAGCAAATCCGGTGTACCGATCGGTGTCATACCCCACTTGCTCAAACAGCGCTGGATGAACCATGCCGGAACCCAGGACTTCAATCCATCCGGTCTGGGAGCAAACTCTGCACCCTTTACCCCTGCACATCACACAAAGAATATCCACCTCTGCACTCGGTTCGGTAAATGGGAAAAAACTGGGTCGAAATCGAAGGCTGGTTCGGTCATCAAACATCTGATGCACAAAAGTAGTCAATGTTCCTTTTAGATCTCCGAAGGAGATGTTTTCATCCACTAAAAGCCCCTCCACCTGATGGAACATCGGGGTATGGGTCAAGTCGGAATCACGGCGGAATACTTTACCGGGCACAATCACCCTCACCGGCGGGGGCTGATTTTCCATGGTTCGAATCTGAACGGGCGAGGTATGGGTCCTCAAAACGATATTGTTAGAAACATAAAAAGTATCCTGCATATCACGTGCAGGATGGTCTTTTGGAATATTTAATGCCTCGAAATTATAAAAATCGGTTTCTACCTCAGGCCCTTCGGCTATATCAAACCCAAGACCGGTAAAGATATCACATATTTCCCGGTTAACCTGAGTAATGGGATGCAGAGAACCGGAAGTTGCAGTTCTCCCGGGTAAAGATACATCAATCCGATTATCAACCGGCCGGTTATGTGCTTTAATTTGGGTTAGGGCAGCTTTGAAAGCTTTATCGAGCCCATTTTTTATCTCATTTGCTTTTTTCCCGGCTGCCGATCTTTTTTCAACAGGAAGAGATGAAATATTCCTCAAAAAATGAGTTACAGCGCCCTTTCGACCCAAATAACGGTTCGCAAGGACTTTTATTTCCTCGATACCAGACGCAGCGCCAAGGGCTTTTAACGCCTCATTTTTTATCTGTTCAATCGGTTTTCCCACCTTTAGTGATACCTTTGGTAACCCGATCATGATTCAAATAACAGATCGCAAGATCGCATTTTATTTTTTATTCGGGATTATAACTGCTGTGCGGCAAGGTTGGCAATATGCGTAAATCCGGATGGATCGGAGATCGCCAGGTCTGCAAGAACTTTACGATCAAGCTCAATACCGGCCAATTTTATACCGTGCATAAATTTGCTATAAGAGAGGTTATTCATTCGAGCTGCCGCATTAATCCTGGTAATCCAAAGCCGCCGAAAATCACGCTTTCGCACCCTGCGATCTCGATAAGCATACATGAGGGCTTTGTCCACCGCATCCGCCGCAGTACGAAATAGTTTGCTTCGGCCCCCTCTGAATCCCCTGGCCAGCTTCAAGACCTTTTTCCGACGTTTTCTTGCTTTGAAACCCCTTTTGACTCTCATTATTTTACTCCTAAATTGACGGCTGCTATCCGTTCGGAAGAAGCAGCTTTATCATCTTTTTGTCCGCTTTGCTTAGAATTTGACTTTGCCGCAACGACCGTTTGCGCTTGGTGGTCTTCTTGGTTAAAATATGGTTGGCGTGGGATTTTGAAAAAACGAATTTGCCCGTACCTGTTTTTTTGAAACGTTTTGCAGCAGCTCGATTTGTTCTAATTTTTGGCATTTTTTCTCCTTGTCTTTCAAAAATAGATGGCGTGAGCACCCCCGTTTATCAGCTCACGCCACTTTTTCTGATACCTTAATGTTCATACATAACATGAAAACATCTCAAGGTCAACAGATTTGTGTATTCTATGCAACAAACTTTAAAGCGCAAAAACATATTATTTTGGCGCCAGGATCATCATCATTGTCCGTCCTTCAAATTTGGGTTCTTGCTCCACAAATGCGATATCTTCGGTCTCTTCGGCAATTTTGCCGAGCAAATCCCTGCCGAATTGGGAAAGCGTAATTTCACGGCCCCTGAAAATCACAGTTACTTTAACCTTATCTTTTCTTCCAATAAACTTCTTTATATGACCAATTTTAACCCCGAGGTCATGCTCACCTGTTTTTGGGCGTACCTTTATTTCCTTTACTTGAAAAGTGCTCTGTTTTTTTTTGGCCTCTTGTTTTTTTTTGGTCTCTTTGTATTTATGCCGACCATAATCCATTATTTTGCAAACAGGTGGAGTTGCGTTGGGAGAGATTTCCACCAGATCGAGGCCAAAATCAGCTGCGGTTGCAAGTGCTCTGTGAGTTGGAATAATACCGATCTGATTGCCTTCTGGATCTATGACTCTCACCTCTTTTGCTTTTATATTTTGATTAATATTTGTTCGGTTCTGTCTGTTTTGTCGCCTCGGTATAGCTATGCCCTTCACCTCCTATTGGTCGTAATGTCTCTTTAATATCAACATGTCGTTTGAATTTGAAATAAATAACAGCTACATAAATAATTTCATTAAAGAATGCAAGCGAAAAATGAAAAGAAAATAAACGTTCTATCACATCAAAGGTATGGGACATTCGGAAAAATTGTTATTTACATCATTTCAACCATCTGAAATAAAACGATGGTTATTAAGACTGAGAGTCTCGTAAAAAGTCATTTGTGAACGACTTGGATCATTTTGGGATAATATGTCGGACAGACAAAAACAAAGGATTTTTTTGTGTTTATCTTCACACGTAATTTAAGCAAGGAGTCGATAGGATGAAAGGAGTTAAAATGATGCGACCGTTGATCGGGATTACATGCTCTAGAGTGATCGGAGGCGCCTGGAGTCAGAATTCGCCAGGGCATTTTATGGACTATACTTTTAATGAATATAGCAGTGCGGTTCACCACTGTGGGGGAGCCCCGATTCTTATCCCTACCGTTCAAAATCATGACTCACTTCAATCGATCTGCGAACGGCTCGACGGTCTCATTTTAACCGGCGGGCCGGATGTTGACCCGCATTTTTACGGTGAAGAACCCCTGCCACGATTGGGTGAAGTCGATGAAGCCATAGACTTGACTGAGCTTTCGGTAGTAAAAATAGCCCTTCAACAAGATCTACCGGTGCTTGGCATTTGCAGAGGGATCCAGGTGCTGAATGTCTCGGAAGGGGGAACACTCTACCAGGACATACCGAGCCAGGTTAAAGAGAGCATTAATCATCTTCAGAAGAAAGACAAGCGCGTAAATGCTCACCATGTCCGGATAGATGGAAATACGCTTCTCCACTCAATTTTCAAAAGGAAAAAAATACGGGTCAACAGCAGACATCATCAAGCCATCAAGGATCTGGCGCCAAGTCTGATTGCCACGGCATGGGCACAGGACGGCCTTATCGAGGCGGTTGAAAACTCGTCAAAATCTTTTGCTATCGGGGTACAGTGGCATCCGGAAGGGACCTGGGAAAAGGATCCTTTTTCAAAAAAACTTTTCCATTCTTTTATTCGAGCTTCAAAGGGATAATGGATCAGGCCGGTTTTATCAAACCCATGAGTTCATCTCTCACATCGTC